>JAOPXF010000213.1 GCA_025965295.1 Nocardioides sp. | reverse complement strand
TCGAGCCAGCCGTCGTACTCGTCGACGAGCATCTCGAGCACCACGGCCGGTGCGTCGGTGAGGACCGCCCACGGATGGTCCTCGTCGTCGTCCTCGCCGGCGAGCCGCTCGCGGTTGAGCGAGGCGTCGTAGCCGTCGCCGCCGAGCCGGGCCACCACCGCCCGGGCGTCGTCCTCGTCGAAGAAGATCCCTCTCACGACGTCATCATCGCGGACCTGAGGGCGGGCAGGAACGGCCGGTCCGGTTCGAGCCAGTCGACCTCCTCCAGGTCGTCGGCCGCGAGCCAGCGGACCGCGTCGTGCTCGTGGGGCTCGGGCTCGCCGGACACGAGACGGGCGGTGGCCACGGTGAGCTCGTGGGTGGTGCCGATCGGAGCCGTGCCCGGCAGCCAGCCAGTGACGACGACCTCGCAGCCCAGCTCCTCGGCGATCTCGCGGATGAGCGCGGCCTCAGGCCCCTCCCCCGGCTCCACCTTGCCTCCCGGGAACTCCCAGCGGCCCGCGGCCGCGGCGGGCGTCGTACGGCGGCAGGCGAGCACCTCGCCACCCCTCAAGATGGCGGCGCCGACGACCGATCTCATGGTCGCGACCGTAGCGAACGCAGTTTCGCCAAACTGCTGCACCGTGGTTGCCGCTCGTGAATCATCGTCAAGCCGTTGCCCACTGGGAGGAAGACCAACCCTTGAAGCCGAACCGCCTGCGCACCGTCCTGCCCGTCGCCGTCTCGCTGACCTGCGGCCTGTCCGCCGGGATCGTCATGTTCGTTCTTCCGGGCGAGGCGGCGCCGGCACAGCTGACCTACTCGGCCGAGGCGACGGGCGAGGTCTGGCGGATCAACAAGCTCGACGTCGACATGTCCGGGGATCTCACCAGCCCGGGCCTGAGCGTCGGCCAGGCCAGCGGCCTGACGGGATCGGGCAGCACCCCGCGGTCCACGGCCAGGGGCACCAACCTCCAGGGCACGCCGGCGCCGAGCGGACAGCGGGTCGCGCTCTCCGAGGCCTCGTCGACCCACGACACGACCGGCACCACGACGGCCGCGGGCGCGGCGGGGACGGTCCCGCAGACTATCGACTACAAGTCGGCCACGATGACGGCGCGCGGGCGGTGGGTCGGCGACCTGTCCTGTGTGGACAGCAGCACGCCCCTCAGCGCCTCGAAGGTGACGGTGGGCGGGGCCGGCGTCGTGCCGGCGGCGATCCCCGAGGGCAGTGCCGGACTCCCGATCCCCCTCCCCACGGAGATCCCCACCGACTTCCCGACGGAGGCGCCCAGCGGCTTCCCCACCGGGATCCCGACCGACCTGCCCTCGCCGACGATCCCGACGACCTTGCCGCCGCTGCCGTCGTTGACGCCCCCGACCGGGTTGCCCACCGGGCTGCCCACCCTGCCGCTTCCGGCGGCTCGCTCCGGGCAGTCGGCCGCCGATGACGTCCCGATGGCGACGCTCAACGCCGCCGCGGTCGAGGAGAAGACCTCCCTGCGCGACTGGGGCACCTCCGGCCTCAAGCAGGTCGTGGCCGAGGCGACCGGCACCGTGACCACGCCCTCCGCGCCGGCGATGACGTTCTTCGGCGGGGAGGTCGAGCTGCGGCTGGCCTCGGCGCCCAGGCTGACGGCCTACTCCACGGGCACCGCCAACGGCAGCCAGGTCGAGTGGACGCCACCGCAGATGACGATCACGGTCGACGGCGAGCCCTACGTCGTGCCGAGCGACGGCACCGCCCTCGCCGTCCAGTACAGCAAGAACGAGGACGTCGTCCTGACCGTGTCGGCCGGCCGGCTCACGACGGCGGAGAGCGCCGACGGCACGCTGGCGCAGGCGGAGGTCTCGGCACTCGACATCCTCATCAAGAACGGCGACGAGGTCGCCCTGGACGCCGACCTCTTCCCGATGAAGGTCAAGGCGGTCGCCCCCACCGACGGCGTCCGCTGCCCGAAGCCTCCGGCGCCGCCCAGCGAGCCCCAGGTGAAACTGAAGGGTCGCGGCAACGGCGCCAAGGCCGACAAGCTCACCGTGCAGGCGGCGACACCCGCTCGGGGCGCCAAGACGCTCGCGTTCAAGGTGGTCAAGGGCAAGCGGAAGCTGGTGGCCTCCGCGCGTCTGAACGCCAAGGGAGACCACGCGTTCACCCTCGAGGACAAGAACGGCAAGAAGCCGACGACGTACCTCGTCAAGGTCCGCCCGACCGACCGGACGACCGCGGGGCAGGCCAGCCGCCGGATCCGCTGACGCGGCCACTAGCGTGGCCCGATGCCTGACGACGCCGGGATCCACCTGACCCGGACGGACGAGAACGCCGCCGGCATCGACGCGCTGGCGGCGCTGCTCGGCGGCAGGGTCGGCCTCGATGCCGTGCTGTCGGACCTCAACCGCCGCGGACGCCGGGGCCTCGCCCCCGGACGCGCGGTGGCGCGGGCGCTCACCTGGGACCGCGAGGACCGTCGTACGACACGCTGGTGGCCGCAGGGCATCAGCACCTCCGCCGACGCCTCGGAGAGCGAGGACGTCGCGGGCCGGAGACTGCTCGTCGTCTCGTGGTACGCACAACGGGCGCCGGGCGAGCACGACCACCCGGGATCCCGCCTGACATTCCTGGACCTGGCCTCACGCCGCTACCGGCACGTCCTGCTGGTGGTGCCCGAGGTGGCCGACGACGGCACCGTGCGCCTCGGGCCCCTGCGCGTGCACGCCGGCGGGCTGGTGTGGTGCGGCGCCTGGCTGCACGTCGCGGCCACGTCGCGGGGGCTCATGACCTGCCACCTCGACGACCTGGTCCGCGTCCCGGACCGGCTGGCCGGCGACCCGACCCGGCTCGGGGTCGACGGGGGCCGGGTGTCGTCGTACGGCTACCGCTACCTGCTGCCCGTGCGCTTCGCCTACCGCGCGCACGCCGGGGCCGCGGACGAGGGCCTGCGCTACTCGTTCCTCTCCCTCGACCGGGGTGCGTCGCCCCCCGAGCTGGTCGTGGGCGAGTACGCCCGGCACGACCAGACCAGGCGGCTGGCCCGGTTCGCGCTGGAGCGCGATTCGCTGCTGCTGGCGCAGGACGAGGAGGGGCGCTCGCGGCCACTCGTCCTCGACGACGGCGGGGTGCTGCAGACGCAGGGCGCCGTGGTGGCGGACGGCACCTACTACCTGACCGTCTCGCGGGGCCGTTCGACACCGGGGTCGGTCCACGTCGGCCGGCCCGGGGCGTTGCGCCGGCACCGCTGGGCGGCGCCGATGGGGCCGGAGGACATCGCCTACTGGCCGTCGACGGACCTGCTGTGGTCGCTCACCGAGCACCCGCGTCGGCGCTGGGTCTTCTCCATGCGCCGGTCCTGGTTCGGCTCCTGAGCGCTCGTGGCCGGCCGGTCAGGACCACTGGGAGAACCAAAAAAAGCGCCACCGTGAGGTGGCGCCTGCTGCCGGGTTGGCCGGACCGCGTGCCCTAGGGTGAGACAGGCGGTCCGGACCATTCTCGCGCAGCGGCAAACAGAGAATGGCCCGGACCGCGTCTGTGTGTCCCGACTTTGTGGTTCAGGTGGAGCTGGGGGCCAGCGGGAGCAGGCCCCCGGAGAGCTCGCTCCGGGGCGCTTGCGCGCCCCGGAGCTCCCTCACTTGTGGTACGAGGCGATCAGCGGAGCGACTTGGTGCCAGTACCCGAGGTGGTCCTGGCGGTCGGCTGGGCGACTGCCTTGTACTTGGTGATCTTCTTGCCGTTCTTGTCGGCGACCCGGAAGTGGTGGTTGCCGAACTTGTTCAGCGTGGCGGTCCCGACGAGCTTCCACGCACCGTTGGCCCGCTTGTAGAGCTTCACGGTGGCGCCGTGAGCCCGGGTGGCGGCGTTGGCGAACAGGACGTCCGTCTTGCCGTCGTTCGAGCCCTTCAGGGTGAGCTCGGGGCTCGGCTTGGCCTTGTTGACCCAGTTGATCGGGTCGGACTTGACCGACACGTTCTTGCTGTTGCTGTCCGGGTCGTCGTTCGCGTCGACGAGAACCTCGCCGGGCTGCATGGCGGCCATCAGGGTCTGGACAGCGGGCGCGTTCGAGAACGCGACGATGCCCGGGCCGTTGGTGGTGAAGTCGGAGCGCGTGCTGTCGAAGTCCCCGTCGGTGCGGAAGTCCGCCACCGTCGAGTCGTCCGAGATGCGCGCGTCCTGGTCACCGACCAGGTTGCCGAACTGGTCGTGCACGTAGAGCTGGAAGGGGACTTCCTCGCCCACGTTCACGTCACCCTGCGGCGCACCAGCGGCACGCTCGAGGGTGGAGGCGCCCTGGTTCAGCATGAACCGGTCGTCGAACGAGATCGTCCTCGTGACGGTGGTGTTACCCGCCTTGACGGTGACGACCATGTCGACCAGGCCGTCGTCGTCGAAGCCCGGGTCCCGCTCGATGGCCGCAATCGCGCCGGCCTCCGCGCTGTCACCGGTGGAGACGGTCTTGGAGGTGCCGTCGTTCTTGAAGAAGCCCCACAGGTCGCCGGTGCTGTCGTGGCCGGAGGCCAGCGTGACGTCCTGGGCGGTCTCGGCGTTCGGGCTCAGGAAGCCCTTGTCCACCGTGATCGTGACCGGGGTGTCCTGCAGCGCCGGGTCGTTGTTCGGGTTGGCGTCACCATCGGCGCCGTGAACCACGATGTCGAGGTCGACCGGACGGCCGGGAGCGGCCACGCCGCCGTAGATCTCGTCGAGGTTGACGTCGATCGAGGTGACGGTCGCGGCAGCCTGGAAGTTGACCGTGAGCGACTGCGACGCGTTGGCCGGCGCGTTCGGGAGCGAAGCGGCCTCGGTGTCGCCGTCCGTGCCCAGGTTGCCCTTGAGCGAGGTGCCGTCAGTGGCGTCCTCACCCGTGGCGGTGGCCGTGAACGTGCCCGACTCCGGGGTGGGGGTGACGTTGGGCGGGACGCCCTGGTCACGCAGCTTGACGGAGAAGTTGCCGTTGGCGTCGGTGATCGCGGTGCCCTGGCCGGGCGCCGTGATCGTGGTGCCGGCCGGCTGCTCCGACTGCGGCGCCGTGGTGGCGTCGCCGCCGACACCGGGGTTGTAGGTGAAGGACACGAGGCGGCCGGCGAGGTTGCCGTCCGTGTTCGCGAGGTTGCCGGTGACCGTGAAGTCGCCGTTGATCGGCGCGTTGGCCGAGGCACCTTCACTGTAGGTGATCTCGGACTCGGACTCGTTGACCGTCACCGGGGTGGCGTTCTGAAGGCCGGTGCCGTTCACGTTCGGGCGACGAGCCTCGATCGTGTAGGTGCCCGGGGGAACCGGAGCGCCGTTGTAGGACGCGTCGGTGAGGCCCGGGACGACGACCTCGCCGTTGGCGTCCGACACGGTCGCCACGTAGGGCGAGGTGTAGGTGGCGCCGACGCCGGACGGGTCGATGATGTAGCGGTACTCGACCGGGATGTTCGCGATCGGCGCGTTCTTCTGGTCGGTGGTGACGATGGTGAAGTCGTCACTGTCGCTCAGCTCGTCGATGTCGAAGTTGGTGCGGCTGCGCTCGTTCTGGATCGCGATCGTGGTGAACGCGGGCGTGTACGTGGTCACCGTGGCCGTGGTGGCCTTGTCGACAGCCGGCTCGTAGGCCGTGTTGCCGGTGGTGTTGACGTAGTAGCCGTAGGTCGCGGCACCGGTGGTGGTGGTGTCCTTGACCTGGCCGCGACCGTCGGTGTAGCCGACGAGCGTCTCCGGGCCGTCGGTGTCGGTGTCGGCACCGCCGCCGTCGGTGTCGGTGTCGGCACTGCCGCGGTAGACCTGGGCGCCGGCGACCGGCTTGCCCTGGGTGTCGAGCACCGTGAGGGTGATCTCGGCGGTGGTCGGGTCCACCCGGTCCTGCGTGGCGGGCGTGGCGGTGATGCTGCCGATCGTCTGCACGTAGAGGGTCGAGCCCTCGGCGTCGTCGGTGTTGTTCGTCGCCGCGTTGATCGCGATCTGGTTCGGCTCGGAGCCGGTGGAGTACGGGTAACCGTCGATGTCGAGCACCGAGTTGAAGGTGTCGCTGGTGGTGCTGGTCGTGGTCTCGAGCGTGGTGGTGTCCGCACCGGCGGTGCCGGCGCTCGCGTCGGTCACGTTCGGAGCAGTCGAGCCCTGGGAGACGGTGCCGGTGACACCGACGTAGTCGCCGTTGCGTCCGGCGCCGTACGGCGCCTGGAACACACCGAGGGAACCCTCGGAGGCGAGCTCGACGGTGTTGGCCGTGGCGTCGACGATGGTGGGCGCGGTGACGACGACCGCGTTCGCGAGACCGGTGTTCGGGACCGCGCGGACCTGGGCCACGTTGGCCGGGACGCCGGTCCAGTCGGCGGCGAAGACGCCGTCGGCGTTGCGGGCCACCAGGCCACCGGGCACGTCGACCCAGGTCGCCGGGGCGGCCGAGGTCGTGTACTGGTAGGCAACCGAGGTCACGTTGGCGCCGCCACCGGTCACGAGGGACACGGTGGTGTTGGTGCCGTCGTTCTTGGCAGAGATGCCGGGGACCTGCTGCGAGTAGAACTCGACGCCGTCCGCGTTGCCGACCTGCGTCGCGATGGGGGTGGCCGAAGCCGAAGTGGCGAGGAGCGGGAGACCCGCCACCGCCAGAGCGGAGACGGCGCTAGCCGCGAGTCCCCGCTTGATGCCGCTGCTGATCATGCTGATTTCCTTCCGGAGATACATTTCTCGGTCGAGGCACTCCCCCGTCCGACGAGCCCCACTGGGGGGCCCACGTGTTCTGCACCCGAGCACAGACTCCCGAGCGCATTACGCAACCTAGGGGGATCGTCCACCACCCGGGGGCGTTGTTGCGTCCTCAACCTTTTTCTGCAATAAATGTGGACACCGGGCGAATCTCCTGCAGGTGATTCCAGGTGCACACGGGCGGGGGCCAGGCATGACCACCACGGAGACGCTGTCACCACGCCGTCGTGGCCGCCCCCAGCGCCTGCCCGAGGACCCCGCCCCCATGCACGCCCGCCAGCTCGGGTGCGACCAGCGGATCGCCTGGCTGCTCAGCACCTCACGCCTCCTGGGTCCCGACCCGACGCTGGCCTCGCGCGCCGGGTTCATGCGGGCGCTGGAGCAGCGTGGGGTCAGCGTGGACACCTCCCGCATCTCGCGATGGGAGTCCGGCCTGCAACCGATCCCGACCCGCGTGGTGGCGACGTACGAGTCCGTCCTGGGCCTCCCCGAGGGGTCCCTCGTCGCGGTGGCGGCGGGCCTGCGGCGCTCGTTCGGCAACGGCCAGGCTGCCCGCGAGAGCGCCCTGCGCGACGCCGAGCTCCCGGACTCCGATCTCGACCGGCTGCTCGAGCTCGCCGAGTCGGGTGAGGCGACGGGCGGGCACTGGCTCCGGCTCAGCGCCCAGCTGTGCCGCTTCGAGCGGGTCTACCTGCGCCAGCACGACTGGGCACGGCTCTCCAGCCGCCTGGTCGTGGAGCTCGGCGCGGCCGTGGGCGTCGGCTACGTACGACGCTACGAAGCGGCGGCGACCCTCATCCAGCACCCGAACGCCCAGCGCCACGTCACCCGGGCCCTGGGCAGCTTCGTCATGAACCCCGACACCCAGGTCGTCACCCCGGTGCTGAACCTGCTCGCGGAGATCCAGGACGCCGCCGCCAACGACCTGGTGCTGCGGATGCTGCACTCGGAGAGCAAGGGCCTGCGCAGCGCCGCGTCCTCGGTCGCGGCGGTCAAGGTCGCCCGGGGCCACTTCACCGACGACGCCTTCCCCCACCTCGAGTCGCACGTCGTCGGCAGCCTGCGCCGCGGCGAGTCCCTCGACGGTCGTCTCGACTCCTTCGACCTCGCCGTGCACCTGCCCGCGGAGTCCTGGGCCCGGGCGATGGGCGGCCTGCGCAACCGGCGTGCCTACGACCTCGTCGACCACGCCCGCCAGCGCGGCGAGCTGGTGCCGTCGGCCCGCACGTCCTCGGTCGTCAACGCGCTCTCGCACGCCGTCCAGCGCGACACCCCCACCCACAGTGCGCACGAGCCCGACACCATGCTGCGCAGGCTGCTGCGCGAGGCGCTGCTCCACGCCCACAAGGCGCGCCGGCACCACGCGGCCGTGATGCTGGCCGCCAGCCCCTACTCGCCGGCCGTCTCGCGCCACTGCCAGGTGCTCGCCGCCGGCAGCAACGACCTCCTCGCCGCCCGGGCCTGGACCGTCCTCATGCGGGTCGGTCATGGCGACCGGCGACCCCTTCTCATGCTCCAGGCCCTCACCGAGACCCGCCCCACCATCCGCGCCCGCGCGCTCGTCAACCTCGGCCTCAACCCGACACCGATCGCCCGGGCCGAGGCCGAGGCGCTCCTGGCCATGGTCACGGACGGTGCGCAGCCCACCGAGCGCACCCACGAGCGCCAGGCCACGATGTTCGCGCTCGGGATGGCCGGTCCGGAGCAGGTCGCGCGCCTGGTCACCCATGAGCACGAGTGGCTCAGCCGCAGCGCGTGCTGGTGGGTCGACCAGGGCCCGGCACTGCACGACGCGGACGTCGTCGCGGCGCCCCACCCCAACGCCGTCCACGCCTAGCGCGTCAGCCCCGCGGCTGGCGGGCGAGCTGCCGGCTCTGGGCGACCAGCCGTCCGGTCGAGTCCCAGACCTCGCAGTCCTCCTCGAACATGCCGCCCGCCATGTTCCGGGTCGCGTGCCGCACCTTGAGCCAGCCCGGGGCCGGCCGGGCCCGCACGTGCGCGGTCAGCTCCAGGGTCGGCGCCCACCCGGGCATGCCGAGGTCGAAGGTCACCGGCGGCAGCGCGTCCACGACCATCAGGAGCGAGATCGGGTCGGGCTCCCGGCCGTCGACCAGGCGGAACCACGCGCTCAGCACACCGTTGCCGCTCGGCTGCCCGACCGCCCATCCGATGTGGTCGGGGTGGAAGCGCATGTCGAAGCGGTCCATCAGCGGCGCGATCGCGCGCACCTCGGGCGGCGCCATCGTGTTGGGGACGCACTCGTCGGGCGGCGGCATGGCCGGCTCCTCGGCCGTGGTGCGCACGTCGTCGCCGAGCCGGCCGAGGTCGCCGTACGTCGCCAGCGCGGTGATGCGGGTGTCGTCGCCCTGCCGGAGGTCGGCGGCCGCCGTCGCGATGCTGCCGCCGTCGCGGCGTACGTCGACGCTCACGGTGGCGGGGCCGGGGGTGGCGGCGGAGAGGTAGTAGGCACTGATCGCGATCGGGTCGGGCTTGCCCGGCAGCGCCGCCCGCAGCGCGTTGCCGACCACGGCCAGCAGGTAGCCGCCGTTGACACCGCCGCCGACCACCCACCCGGCCGACAGCTCCGCCGCGTACCTGCCGTCGGCGCTGCGCTCGATCGCGATCTGGCTGTCGAACTCGTGACCCATGCCGGCGAGGATAGGGGTGCGGGTTTGGCGGCTGGCCCTCGAGGGGAGAGTCGACCATGCGCACCCCGATACTGACCGCCACGCTCGCCCTCGCCGTCCTTGCCCTCGGTGCCTGCTCGTCCGACGACGACCCGGCGACGGGGAGCACCGAGGTGCCCGCGAGCGGGGCGGCGACCACGGCGTCGACCGCGGAGGCGGCACCCGCTGTGGTCGCCGATCCCGCCACCGGTGGCACCACCACCTACTGCACCAACGTCGCTCGCGGCTCGGGTGACTACGTGTGGACCGGCACCCAGTTCACCGCGAAGTCCGACGCCACGCTCGACCACGCCGGACCGGCGTCCCTCGGTGGCGTCCGGGTGGTCGGCAGCTGGATCGTCGAGGACGAGCGGGACGACGGCTTCTTCGGCCGCTGGGACGACGCCGACGCTCCGGGCTCGGACCTGGAGCGCGTCCGCACCGCGGGCGCCTCGCTGCGCGCCGGCACGACCTACCGCCTGGTGCTGCGGCTCCGACCGAGCGCCACCGGGAGCGGCCAGGTGGGAGGCTTCGACGTCGCCTGGACCGCCGACGACACCCAGGGATCCCTGACCGACGACAGCGTCCTGCAGTTCGCACGGCACTGCGGCTGAGCCGACTCTGCGGCAGCATGGGGCACATGACCGAGCGCCGACCACGGTGGGTGTACGACGCGGGCGGCGAGCCCGACCCGCGCTACACGCTGGCCAACGAGCGGACCTTCCTCGCCTGGGTGCGCACCTCGCTGGCGATGCTCGCGGGCGCCGTGGCGCTCGACTCGCTGGGCGTCCCGGACCCGGCCTGGCTGCGCACCACGCTCGTCGTCGCCCTCGTGCTGGTCGGCGGCACCATCACCGCGCTCGCGTTCGTCCGCTGGGCGCGGGTCGAGCGGGCCATGCGCACCCGGCAACCGCTCCCGGCCTTCACGCTCGGACTGGCGGCCACCGTCACCGTCGTGCTGGTGGCGGCGCTGCTCGCGGTGGCCCTCGGGGTCAGTCCCAGCTGAGCGCGTGCCCCTCGGTCGTCGCCGGAATCAGTGGCTGCGCAGGTAGTCGAGGACCACCGCGGCCTGGGCCCGGGCGCCCGCGGCGTTCGGGTGGGCGGGCACGCCGACGGCCGGGTCGTTGACCGACGGCCCGTAGATCTCGCCGTACCGGACGGTGGGCAGCTGACAGAAGTCGTGCCCGAGCGTGGGCGTGTAGGTGTTGACGAACTCCGCGCCGCCGCGCCGCGCGGCCCGCTTCACCATCGCGTTGAGCTCGATGAACTTGTCGTGGATGTAGGCCATGTCCTCGTCGGTCGCCGGGACGGTCGGGTAGCAGCCGTGGTCGGGCACGAGCGAGAGGTAGTCCACCGCGAGGATCCGGGCGTGCGGCGAGATCCGGTGGATCGAGCGGAACGCCGCGACCAGCTTGGGCTCGGACTCGCGGATCCGCTCGGAGAGGCGGTCGTGACCGCCGGCGGTGTACTTCTCCTTGCAGCCACCGAGGGGCGCCTCGGAGCCGATGACCGGGACCGGGTTGTCCGGCATCGGCGGCACCGTGCCGTCGGGGAGTGGGTTGGCGACCGGCAGCGCGTTGAGGCAGTCCATGCCCGCGCTGGCGATGCCGGCGTCGTTGCCGCCGATGCCGACCGTGACGAGGTCGGTGGTCCGCGTGAGCCGGTCGAACTGCGGCGGGTTCTGGCCGCCGGCCGGCAGGTCCTGGGGCGCGGTGAAGTCGTCGGTTGTGGCGGAGCCGCAGGTCGCGTCGCGCAGCGTCGTGACGCCGAGCTCGGCGGCGACCAGCTTGGGGTAGTTGTGGTGCGACTGGGCGCAGTCGACGGGCGCGTACGTCGAGTCCGGACCACCGTCGGAGTTGGCGAAGACCACGTCGGCGGACCAGGAGTCGCCGAGCGAGACGTACTCCTTCACGCGCGGGAGCTCCGGGGTCGCCTTCGCGGCGATCGACGTACCGGCGTGGGCCTGGGGGGCGGGCGCGGCGGCGGCGGAGCCGGCGTACGGCGCGACCAGGGCGCCGAGGACGACAAGGGCCGGAGCGAGTGCGCGCAGGGGCTTCATACCCGTGAGTAACTACCGAGCCGCGCTCAGGTCACGCCTGCGTGGCGAGGGACCGGGCAGCCCTGGCCAGGTCGTCGACCCCCTGCGCGAGCTCGTCGAGCCGGTCGGTGGCGAGGTCGAGGTGGAAGCCGTAGAGCGCGGAGTCGACGAGCGTGACAATGCGCGAGACCCGGTCGGCTGGCGCACCGCTGCGCACGAAGTAGTCGCGCAGCGCCCCCGCCCACCGCTCGTTGCTGGCCCGCGCGTCGCTCCGGTAGGGCTCGCGGCCGATCAACCCGGTGGCGGCCGCCTGGCAGTAGACGTCGAGGCAGCGGTTGAGCTCACCGCGGGTGTACGCCTCCCACAGCCGGTTGACCGCCGTGCGCACGTCCGGCGCGGCCGGGAGCGCCCGGACGGCGAGCATCGCCCGCTCGGTGGCCTCGGCCACCACCGCCGAGACCAGCGCGTCACGGCTCTCGAAGTGGTAGATCAGCATCCGGTCGCTGGTGCCGATCGCGGCGGCGACGGGGCGCAGGGTCAGCCCGATCAGCCCGTGCTCGAGGACGTGGTCGGTGACCTGCGCGAGGAGATCGTCCCGTCGGTTCATGGCCTCATCACGTGCCCAGCGTAGCGAGTGCTACATTTGTGGATGTAGCGAGTGCTACACATACGGCGAAGGAGGCGTGACGTGTACGGCGCAGTGGTCCTGCTGATGGCGGCGATCGGGATGGAGGTGGCCGCGACGGCCCTGCTCCCCCGGGCCCAGGGGTTCACCAACCCGGCCTGGAGCGCGGTGGTCGTCGCCGGTTACGGCGCCTCGATCTGGCTGCTGACGGTGGTCGTGAGGTTCATGCCGGTCTCGGTCGCCTACGCGATCTGGGCCGGGCTCGGCACCGCGCTCGTCGCCGCCGCCGGCTACTTCTTCCTGGGCGAGCAGATGACCTGGCTCAAGGCCGCCTCGCTCGCGCTGATCGTGCTCGGCGTGGTCGGGCTGAACGCCGCCGGCGTCTGACCTCCGGCGCTTGTAACGCGGAGTTATCGGATCTAGGGACCCGTTGTAACTGGCTCCTAGATCCGATAACCCCGCGTTACAAGCAAGCCGCGGCCGCCGCCCGGCCGGCGGTCCGGCCGGAGAAGAGGCACCCGCCGAGGAAGGTGCCCTCGAGGGCGTTGTAGCCGTGCATGCCACCGCCGCCGAAGCCGTTGACCTCGCCCGCGGAGTAGAGACCGGGCAGGGGCTCGCCGGTCGAGGTGAGGCAGCGGCCGGAGAGGTCGGTCTCCAGGCCGCCGAGGGTCTTGCGGGTCAGGATGTTGAGGCGAACGGCGATGAGCGGGCCGGCCTTGGGGTCCAGCATCTTGTGCGGCGAGGCAACCCGGACCAGCTTGTCGCCCCGGTAGTTGCGGGCGCCACGCAGCGCCGTGATCTGGGCGTCCTTGGTGTAGTCGTTGTCCATCTCGCGGTCGCGCGCCTCGAGCAGCCCACGCAGCGCGGCCTCGTCGATGGTGACTCCGGGGTCGCCCACCCGGTTCATCCCGGCGACCAGCTCGGCGAGGCTGTCGGCCACCACGAAGTCCTCGCCGTGCTCCTTGAACGCCTCGACCGGCCCGGGCGCGCCGGCCCTGACCCGCGAGAGCAGGAGCTTGACGTCCTTGCCGGTGAGGTCGGGGTTCTGCTCCGAGCCCGACAGCGCGAACTCCTTCTCGATGATCTTCTGCGTCAGCACGAACCACGAGTAGTCGTGGCCGGTCGTGCGCAGGTGGGCGAGCGTGCCGAGCGTGTCGAAGCCCGGGAAGTACGGCGCGGGGAGACGCCTGCCGGTCGCGTCCAGCCAGAGCGACGAGGGACCGGGGAGGATCCGGATGCCGTGGTTCTCCCAGATCGGGTCCCAGTTGCGCAGGCCCTCGACGTAGTGCCACATCCGGTCCGGGTTGATGATCCGGGCGCCGGCGGCCGCGGTGATGCCGAGCATCCGGCCGTCGACGTGCGCCGGCACCCCGGCGACCATCGACGTCGGTGGTTCGCCGAGCCGCGCCGGCCAGGACTTGCGGACCAGGTCGTGGTTGCCACCGATGCCGCCCGAGGTGACGATCACGGCCTGGGCGCGCAGCTCGAACGCCCCGGTCTCCACCCGGCTGCTGGCCCGGCCCCGGTCCACGGTGCTCGGCTCGAGGGTCGCGCCCCGGACCCCGACGGCGGTGCCGCCCTCGACGATGACCTCGTCGACGCGGTGCCGGAACGCGAAGCGGATCAACCCACCGGCCACGTGCTCGCGCACCCGGCGCTCGAACGGTGCCAGCACACCAGGCCCGGTCCCCCACGTGAGGTGGAAGCGTGGGACCGAGTTGCCGTGCCCCTCGGCCCGGCCGTCCCCGCGCTCGGCCCAGCCGACGACCGGGAAGAGCCGCAGCCCCATCGCGTGCAGCCAGGAGCGCTTCTCGCCGGCCGCGAAATCGACGTACGCCTCGGCCCAGCGGCGCGGCCAGTGGTCTTCCTCGCGGTCGAACTGGGCGCTGCCCAGCCAGTCCTGGAGGGCCAGGTCGTGGGAGTCCTTGATGCCCATCCGCCGCTGCTCGGGGCTGTCGACCAGGAAGAGGCCGCCCAGGCTCCAGAACGCCTGGCCTCCCAGCGACTGCTCGGGCTCCTGGTCGAGCAGCAGCACGGTGCGGCCGGCGTCGGCGACCTCGGCGGCGGCGGTCAGGCCGGCGAGGCCGGCACCCACCACGATGACATCGGTGTCCATGCGCAGGATCCTCGGCCCGGCTGACAAGGCGGTCAAGGCCGTCCAGCGGGAGGGACCAGCGTTCCACTGGGTGAAAGCCCACGGTGGGTGCCGGTTGTGACGAGTGCCACGATGGCCCATTCTCATCTCGGCTAGGAGAGCTCACGTGACCACGTCCACCCTCAGGAGTACCCCGCGCGCAACTGGACTCTGGCCGGTGATCCTGTGCTGGGTCGCCGTCGCGCTCGAGGGCTTCGACCTCGTGGTCATCGGCGCGGTCATCCCCACGATCAGCAAGTCCGGGGACCTGGGCTTCACCGATGCCTCGCTCACGACGGCGTCCACCGTCGGGCTGGTCGGTGTCGGTATCGGTGCCGTGGCGATCGGTCCGGTCACCGACCGGCTCGGCCGCCGGATGACCCTCATCGGCTGCATCGCCTGGTTCTCGGTCCTCACCATCGCGGTCGCGTTCGCGCCCGATGTGGGCACGTTCATCACCCTTCGCCTCCTCGCCGGCTTCGGACTCGGGGCCTGCCTGCCGATCGCACTGGCGTTCATGTCGGAGTACGCGCCCGACAACCGCAACGGCACCGCGATGACCCGGGTGATGACCGGCTACCACGTGGGCGCCGTCCTCACCGCGCTCCTCGCGCTCTGGGTGGTCGACGCCTGGGGGTGGCAGGCGATGTTCGTCATCGGCGGGGTGGCCGGACTGCTGGCCCTGCCGGTGCTGTGGGCCAGGCTTCCCGAGTCCGAGGCCTTCCTCGAGGCCCGCAGGCCCGAGGCGGCCCGGTCGACCGCGCGCATCTCCGACGTCGTGAAGGGCGAGTACCTGCGGGTCAGCATCGGTCTCTGGGTCGCGTCGTTCATGGGTCTGCTGCTCGTCTACGGACTCAACACGTGGCTGCCGAAGCTGATGGGCGAGGCCGGCTACAGCATCAAGGCCGGCACCGGCCTCCTGCTCCTGCTCAACCTCGGCGCCGTGACCGGGCTCCTCGTGGCCGGCACCATCTCGGACTCCCGCGGCAACAAGCGGACCGTGCTGCTGTGGTTCGGTCTCGCGGCGGCCTTCCTGGCCCTGCTCAGCATCAAGATGCAGAACGAGGTGCTGGTGTACGGCGCGGTCCTGCTCACCGGCATCTTCGTCTTCAGTGCGCAGGTGCTCGTCTACGCCTTCGTCGGTCACCTCTACCCGCCCGAGATCCGGGGCACCGCGCTCGGCCTGTCGGCCGGCATCGGCCGGGTCGGCGCGATCGTCGGACCCTCCATCACCGGGGCCCTGGTCACGGCCGGGATCGCCTACCCCTGGGGCTTCTACGTCTTCGCGGGGGCCGCACTGCTGGCCGTCCTCGCGCTGGCGACGGTCCCCGCCCACATGCGCGCCTCGGGGCGGACGACCCAGGCCCGTCCCTAGCCGATCGGCGTCCGGTCGTCCGGCCCCGCCAACGAGGCCCGGCCCCCGCCCGCACGCTTGCTGCGGTAGAGCGCCCGGTCCGCGGCGGCGGCCGCTGCCTCCGGGCCGCGCTCGTCGACCAGGGCGACGCCCACCGAGACCGCGTGCACGGGGTCCTCGGCCGCCCACGCCGTCGAGATCTCCCACATCCTCCTCATGGCGACGTGGACCGGGGCCACCGTGAGGAGCACGAGGAACTCGTCACCGCCGTACCGTCCGACGAAGTCGAGCCCCCGCACGTGCTCGGCCAGGATCTCGCCGAAGCGTCGCAGCGCCCGGTCACCCGCCGCGTGCCCCCGGCTGTCGTTGAGTCCCTTGAAGTCGTCGAGATCGAGCAGGCAGACCACGTCCCCGGGGCGGGCCGCCGCCAGTCGCTCGTCGCCCTCCCGCCGGTCGGGCAGCCCGGTGACCGCGTCGGTGCGGGCCCGCACCTCCTGGCTCTGCTGCGCGTCGCACCGTGTGGCCGCGGCCTCGGCGTCCTCCACGAGGATCGCGAGCCAGCCCCGCAGGCGTGCCGAGGTGCGCGCCGACCCGTCCGCCTCGACGGCCACCGACGGGTCGTCGACGCCGAGCGAGACGTCAACGCCCGGCAGGGGACCCTGGGCGGAGCCCGCCGCGGGGCGCACCTCACCGCCCAGGTCCCGGATCGCGCGGTGCAGGACCTGCGCCGCCTCCGCGCGCGTCCGGACCCGGAGGAGGGCCCTGGCACAGCCCAGGGCCACACCGGTCCCGGAGGCGGGCAGGTCGGGGGGCACCGCCGCGGGGCCCGCGGCGGTGAGTCGGTCGTCCGGCTGGTCACTCATGCGATACCTACTCTGCACCCATCTCGGTCACGCGCGCCCGTGAACGATCCGGAGCCGTCTCGGGTTACGGTTCCGGGGCACGAACACGCGTCCGGTCCCCCGTCCGGAAGCGGAGTCCATCCAGGAGGCGGAGCATCTTGCCGGTCGAGGCGGCACTCGGGTCGGCCGGGCACACCGGTCACTCCGCCCTGCCCCAAGGGGGGCTGCCCACCGCGCGGCTCGCCCTGGACGGCCGGGTCCTGGAGGCCAACGGGGCTCTCCTCCGCCTGCTCGGCCGCCGGCTGGAGCAGGTGGTGGGCCGCGACCTGTGGCCGCTGGTCGCGTGCTCGATAGACATCGACGCCGGCCGTGCGGCGCTGACCGAGGCCGGGTCCGGCACCCCCAGCGGCGACTTCAGCCAGTTCTGGCACGTCGCGACCGGCGCGCCGATCCCCGTCCGGGTCGCCTGGGCCCTCACTCTCGGCGAGGGCGACGACGAGCCCACCGTGACCGTCTTCTGCCTCGACCGCAGCCGGGAGGCAGCCGCCGAGGGGCGCTGGCGGGCCGTGCTGGAGCACGCCAGCGACATCACCTGGGTCGCCGGGTCCGACGGCGTCATCCTCGACGCGACCCCCGGTGCGGCGCACCAGCTCGGTCGCACGCTCGAGGAGCTCGTCGGCCGCTCGGTCCACGACCTGCCCCACCCCGAGGACGCCGCCGAGGTCGAGGCCACCTGGGACCTGGTGGCGTCGGGGGAGGCGCGCCAGCAGACGCTCGAGTGCCGGCTGCTGCACAGCGACGGGCGCTGGGTGTGGGTGCGCCAGACGGTGACGGACTACCGCGACGACCCCCACGTTCGCGCCATCGTCGGCAACGCCACCGACATCAGCGACCAGGTGGAGTCCGAGCGGATGCGCAGCTCGTACGCCGTCCGCTTCCGCACCCACTTCGAGCAGTCCCCGGTCCCGCAGGCGTTCTGCGACCTGGCCGGCCGGCTGACCGACGTCAACGCCGCCTTCTGCCGGCTCCTCGAGCGCCAGCACGACGACCTGGTCGGCCTCGGCCTGCCCGCCCTCGACCACCCCACCGACGACGGCGAAGGAGAGCGGGCGCTGCAGCGGCTCCTCGAGGGGGGCGCCGAGTCCACCCAGCACGAGCGCACGCTCGCCACCCCCGACGGCCGGCCGGTGACCGCCCTCATCGACCTCGCGATCGTGCGCGACGAGACCGGCGGCGCGATGGGCGCCACGATCTTCATCCAGGACCTGACCACCCTGCGCACGGTGGAGCGACGCTGGCGGCGCCAGGAGGATCTCTTCCTCGCCCTGGCGCAGCGCGCGAGCGACCTTGCGATCGTGCTGGACAGCTCCGGCGTCGTGCTCTACGCCTCCCCCGCCCTGACCAGCATCCTCGGCTACTCGGCCGCCGACGTGGTGCAGGTCCCCGGGACCGAGTTCATCCACCCCGAGGACGTCGAGGCGGTGAGCACGGTCTTCCAGCGGGTCGTGGCCGAGGGCGGCACCGAGACCGTGACCATGCGCCTGCGCGACGCCTCCGGCAGCTGGCGGGTCATGGAGCTGACCGCGAGCAGCCTGCTCGACACCGCGGTCAGCGGGATCGTGTGCAACCTCCGTGACATCACCGACCGGATCGAGGCCGAACGCGCGCTGCGCGCCTCGGAGTCGCGCTACCGCGCCATCGCCGACAATGCGGACGAGGGACTCTGGGTCACCGCCCCCGACGGGCGCACGGCGTACGTCAACAACCGGATGCTCGAGATCCTGGGCCTCGACGCCGAGGAGATCCAGGGCCGGCCGCTCTGGTCCGTGCTGGACCCCCGTCAGCGGCGCATCGTGCAGCACCGGCTCGCGATCCGGGGCGCCGAGCGCTATCAGCTGACCTACCAGCACCCCGACGGAGGCGAGCGCGTCCTGTCGATCTCGGCCTGTCCCCTCGACGACGTCGGCGGCACCCACGAGGGGTCGTTGGCGATGGTGGCCGACGTGACCGAGGCGCGACGCCTCGAGGACGAGCTGCGCCAGGCAGCGCTCCACGACACCCTCACCGGGCTGCCGAACCGGGCGCTGCTCCTCGACCGCCTCCAGCACGCCCTCGCCCGGCAGACGCGGTCGACCGCGGTGCTGTTCGTCGACCTCGACCAGTTCAAGATCGTCAACGACGCCCGCGGCCACGCGGCCGGCGACGAGCTCCTCGTCGGCGTGGCGGCCCGACTCCGGGCGAACGCCCGGCCCGCCGACACCGTCGCCCGCTTCGGCGGCGACGAGTTCCTGGTCGTCTGCGAGGACGTCGACGAGGACGAGGCGCGGGTCCTCGCCGAGGGGCTGCTCGCCGCCCTCGACCCGCCGTTCCGCGTCTCGGGCGGTGAGGTGCACCTGACCGCCTCGATCGGCGTGGCACTCTCCCCGGTCCCGTCGTCGGGCGCCCTGCTGAGCCACGCCGACGCGGCGATGTACGCCGCCAAGCTCGCCGGCCGACACCGGATCCGGATCTTCGACGCCGCCCTGGCCGCCAGCGCCGAGGAGCGCTACGAGCTCGGCAGCGACCTGCGCCGCGCGCTCACCAGCGACGAGATGAGCCTCCACCACCAGCCGGTCATCGACCTGCGCACCGGGCTCATCGTCGGCACCGAGGCACTGGCCCGCTGGGCCCACCCCACGCACGGGCAGGTGCCGCCCGAGAGGTTCGTCGCGGTGGCCGAGGATGTCGGCCTGGCCACCGAGCTGGACAGGTGGGCGCTCACCCGGGCGCTGGCCGACGCCCAGGTCCTCCGCGAGACGGGCGCGATGCCTCCCGACGGCTACGTGGCCGTGAACTTCTCTGCCCGGACGCTCAGCGATCCGGGCCTGGACGCCTGGATCGACGAGACCGTCGCGGCCTCCGGGATCCCGCCGCACCAGGTGCTGATCGAGGTCACCGAGAGCGCGATCATGATCGACGCCGCCAGTGCCGTGGCCCTGCTCAGCAGGCTGCGCCGACGCGGCTTCCTGATCGCCGTCGACGACTTCGGCACCGGGCACAGCTCGCTGGCCTACCTGCGCAACCTGCCCCTGTCGATGCTCAAGATCGACCGGTCGTTCATCGCCGAGATCACGACCGACAGCAGCGCTCTCGCCATCGCCGCCTCGATCATCGAGCTGGCCCGCGCGGTGGGGCTCACGGTCGTGGCCGAGGGCGTCGAGACGCCCGAGCACGCCGCCCTGCTCCAGGAGCTCGGCTGCGACGCCGCGCAGGGCTGGCTCTGGAGTCCCGCCGTCTCACCCGCGGAGGCCCAGCGCTCCGGAGCGCTGCGGCGGGCCTACGAGATCCCGTCGCCCGGCGACTCGCCTCGTCCGCGTCCCTGATCGCCCGCCTCGGCCACGACCACCCGACCGCCACCCAGCTGCTTGGCGCGGTACATCGCTCGGTCGGCGCAGCCGACCAGCTCGTCGATCGCGTGCGGCGGGGACAGCGCGACGCCGATGCTCAGCCGGACCGTGAAGGCGCTCCCCGCGGCCTGTACCTGCTCACCGAACGCCTCGTGGATCCGGGTTGCGACCAGCAGCGCGGCCTCCTCGTCGGTGTCCTCGCAGACGACGGCGAACTCGTCGCCGCCGAGCCGGCCCACCGTGTCGGTGACCCGCACGGCGGAGACCAGCCGGGCCGCGATCTCCCGCAGCAGGTCGTCGCCGGCCTCGTGGCCGTGGCCGTCGTTGACCGGCTTGAAGCCGTCGAGGTCGAGGTACAGGACGGCGGTCCCGCTGCCGGCGAAGCGAGCGTGCCGCGCCGCCGCGGTCTGCAGGCGGTCCAGGAAGAGGTAGCGGTTGGGCAGCCCCGTGAGCGGGTCGTGGAGGGCCTGGCGGCGCAGCGCGCGCTCGGCGTGGCGTGCCTCGGTCACGTCGGAGACCATGATCAGGAAGCCGAGCGGGTGGGCACCGTCGCGGTTGAGCGGGCTGCGCGACACCTCCAGGACTCGTTCCCCGGCTGCCGGGTGCGGGTAGGGGATCTCGTAGCGCGCGGGACCGTCGACTGCCACCGGGGGCGTGTCCGACCCCCTCTCCGGGGCCAGCACAGTCAGCAGGTCGAGGTCCGCGGACTCGTCCTGAGCGATGCCGAGCATCCGGGTCATGGTCTCGTTGACGAAGAGCGTCGTACCGTCCGGGGCGATCGCGGTGATGCCCTGCTGCGCGTTCTCCACCATCGCCCGGTGCAGGGCCTCGGAGAGGCGCAGTGCCTCGTCGGTCTGCACCTGCTCGGTGATGTCGCGGACGTTGACGACCAGGCCCCGGATGTCCGGGTCGGCCAGGCAGTTGCTCACCGCACTCTCGATCCACCGCCACCGGTCCTGCTTGTCCCTCAGGCGCACCACCAGCCGCTCGGTGAGGCGGGGCTCGGCCAGGACCCGCTCGACCGTCTGCGCGGCGAGCTCGGTGTCGGCGGGGTGGAGGTACTCCCAGCCGACCCTGGAGAGCACCTCGTCCTCGTCATAGCCGAGCATCCGGGCCACGGACGGGGTGACGTATCCGATGGCGAGATCGGAGTGGAGCACGATGGCCGCGTCCCACGACCGGCGCCCCAGGGCCACGTAGAGGCTCTCCTGCACCGCCAGGGCGCGCCGGGCCTCCTCGACGACCGCCAGGTCGCGCGCGGACACGGCGATCGCGTAGGGCACGGCCTCGGGAGCGCGCAGGAGCGTCGCGTCGATCAGCAGCGAGAGGCTGCCCCCGTCGGAGTCGCGGAAGAGTCCCTGGTAGCTGACGGACTCCAGCTCACCGGAGCGCAGGGAGGCGAAAAGCTCGGCGGCGTTGCGGACGTCCATCGGGTGGACCAGCGACATGATGTCGCACTCGGCGAAGTACTCCTCGTCGTGGGCGAACAGCTCGCACCACGCCGGGTTGACCGACTCGAGGTGGCCACCCAGCGCGAGGAGCGCCTGCGGGGTCGGCATCCGCTCGAAGCGCGCCCGCGCCAGCTCCAGGGCCTGCTCCATCGCCCGGTGCTCGCTGAGCTCGGCCGTCACGTCGCGCAGGATGACCGTGACACCGGTGACCTCGCCGGTCGCAGCGTGCACCGGGCCCAGGGTCACGGCCGCCTTGAAGGTGCTGCCGTCGCGCTTCACACCGGTGTCGGTGAACGGGTCGACGCGATCGCCCTCCAGCAGCCGGGCGAGGTAGGCCGCGTTGACGTCGCCACCGCTGCGGGGGGTCACGACGGAGATGTCGCTGCCGGCGAGGTCCTCGGGCCACCAGCCCAGGATGTGGCGGGTGGCGGGGCTCGCCCACACGATCGTGCCGTCGTGGTCCAGGGAGAGGATGCAGTCACTCGACGTGGCCGCGATGCTGGCCAGTAGCTGTCCCTGGTCGATTTCGTGCACGGCCCCCCCAGGCTCCGCGCTCCGCCGGGCCATCCCTGACCCGTCAGAAGACGATGCTGCGTCCGGATGCCCGAGCATCCCTCCGGTCGCGCTCATGCTAGTGCCACCGAACCCCCCGGTTCTGGGTATTGCGATTTCTCCAGACCAGGACCGCCGAGCGCCCGCCGGACTCTCCTCCGGTGTGCCTGTGATGCCCAGAAGATCGGCTTCCGGTGCCCACGACTTGAGCGCCACCGGAACATTCCGTGCCCCGGGCGACCGGCTACCCGAGGCCAACGGCTCGGAGGTAGGCCGACCAGAGCGGTGCGCCCGCGAACATGCCCAGCGCCGCGCCCGTCAGGAGGAAGGGCCCGTGCGGGATCCGGAGTCCGCGCCGGGCACGTCCCGTCGCCAGGAGCACACCACCCACGACGGCACCGACCACGAAACCCGAGCCCAGGCCGATGACGCTGGGTCCCCAGCCGAGCCAGCCGAGGGCGAGCCCCAGGACGGGTGCCAGGGCCACGTCCCCGAGCCCCATCCCCCGGCCCGCCGTGGCCAGCCAGATGCCGCCGTACACCGCCAGCCAGACGCCCGTCGACGCCAGCGCGGTCGGAACGGGCCCGGGCCCGTTCCGGACGACGTCGAGGGCGAGCACGAGGACCACGCCCGTGCCTGCGGCACCGGTCACTCCGAACGGCAGTCGCCGGTGGTCGAGGTCGATCAGGAACAGGGCCACGCCGGCGGCGGTCACCACGAGCGCCGCCGCGGTGTACGGCGACGCGCCGAACTTCCAGCCCGTGAGGCCGAACAGGACGGCCGTGGCGACCTCGACCAGGGGGTAGCGCACCGGGATCGCGACGCTACAGTCCCGGCAGCGACCATGCAGCAGGAGCCAGGAGACGACCGGCACGTTGTCCCGCGCGCGGATCTGGTGGTGGCACCGCGGGCAGGCCGACCCGGGCGACACCAGCGACAGCCCGGCGGGCACCCGGTGCACGACGACGTTGAGGAACGAGCCGACCAGCAGGCCGAGCACGGCCAGCGAGGCGGCGACGACCGAGGTGGGGATCAGGGTGTATCCCTCCATCACGACTCGGGCAGTGCCTCGAGCGTCCGCCCGAGCACCCCGCTCTCGGCCGACCCGACCAGCGCGAGGAGTGCCGGGCGCCAGTCCCCCAGGCCGGGCTTCGAGCCGCCGGCCGAGCCGTCGGCCAGCACGCCGCGCCAGAGCTCCCAGCGCAGGTCGACCGTGACGAGGCGCTCGTCGCCGGCCAACGAGGCGGCGGCGATCAGGTAGGCCTCGAACGCGGCGGCATCGGCCTGGTGGGCCAGCCGCTGGGCCGCTTCCTGCTCGCCCTCCGTGGCGAGCAGCTGCGCCACCGCCATGCAGTCGGCGGCCGCGAAGCGGAGCTCCGCCACGAGGTCCTCGGGGGTGCGCCCGTCCAGGCGACGCTCGGCCTCCCGCACCGCGTCGTGGGACACCGGCTCGCAGAGGTCGAGGTGGTCGAGGGGGGCCAGCCGGTCGGTCAGCAGGCCGTGGACCGACTCGTCGAAGGTCGTCACCATCGCCTCCCGGGCGGCCTCGACCAGCTCGCGGGCGGTGAGGTGGTTCGGCGCCCGGTCGGCGAGGGCCTCGAGGGCGCCTGCCACGACCTCGCCGAGCGTGGCGAGCTGGGCGTCCGGGTCCGGTGCGTCACCGAGCCCGTTCTGCCAGAGCAGCTGCTCGAGCACGTGCACGTCGGAAGCCCAGGCGGCCAGCTTGGCCCGCCTGAGGTCGCCGGCGGACGCGTGGCGCTGGGACAGCTGCCCGAACAGCTCGGGCACGGTGCCCTGTTCGTCGGTCACGGACGTCATCGTGGGTCTCCGGATCGGATCAGGCGGCCTGGCGCCGCAGGCGCCGACCCTTGCGCTTGGGCGGGGTGGGAGCGGGGGGCGGCACCGGCAGGACGACCTCGGCCGCCGAGGCGCGCCGCAGCTCGGGGACGTCGAACGGCTCGACCGCGGGAACGGGCACGGCGGGCTGCGGCTCCAGGGTGTCCGGCTCGGGCTCCACGGCGAGGACGGCGGGAGCGACCCGGCGCAGCGCCGGCGGCAGGGCCGGCCGGGCCAGGCCGCCCGTGGGCTCG
>JAOPXF010000151.1 GCA_025965295.1 Nocardioides sp. | reverse complement strand
CGAGCCCCTGGTGGGCGAGCGGGAGCAGCCGGCGCAGGATCAGCTCGGTCGCGCGCACCTGGCCGACCCCCGGCCAGTAGATCTGTGCCTCGACGCCCTGCTGGGCCGCGACGTGGAAGTTCTCCTCGGCCGCGCTGAACGACATCTGCGACCACAGCGGGCGCTCGCTCTCGGCCACCGCGCGCACCAGGCCGAAGTAGAAGGCGGCGTTGGCCATCGTGTCCGCGACGGTCGGCCCGGCGGCGAGGAGGCGGTTCTCGACGCGCAGGTGCGGCACCCCGCCGGCGATGTCGTAGACGGGCCGGTTCCAGCGGTAGACGGTTCCGTTGTGCAGCCGCAGCTCGGCGAGCGTGGGCGTGCCGCCCCCCTCGAGCACCTCGAGGGGGTCCTCGTCCTCGGTGACCGGGAGCAGCGCCGGGAAGTAGCGGACGTTCTCCTCGAAGAGGTCGAAGACCGAGGTGATCCAGCGCTCCCCGAACCACACCCGCGGCCGCACCCCCTGGGCCTTGAGCTCCTCGCTGCGGGTGTCGGTCGCCTGCTCGAAGAGCGGGATCCGGGTCTCGCTCCACAGCTGCTTGCCCAGCAGGTACGGCGAGTTGGCGCCGACCGCGAGCTGGACCGCGGCGATCACCTGTGAGGCGTTCCAGTAGTCGGCGAACTGGTCGGGTGACGTCTGCACGTGGAACTGGGTGCTCGTGCAGGCGGCCTCGGGGACGATCGAGTCGGCCGTGGTCTCGAGGCGCTCGACACCGGAGATCGAGATCGTGATGTCCTCGCCGCGGGCGTTGAGGATCTGCTCGCTCAACAACCGGTAGCGCGGGTTGGAGCTGAGGCTGGACAGCCCCATGTGCCCCTCGGCCAGGGTCGGGAGGATCCCGATCATCACCATGTGGGCACCGACCTGGGCGGACTTGGACTCGGCGTCGTTGAGGCTGCGCCGCAGGTTGTCCTCGAAGGTCGTCAGCCCACCCTCGCGCAGCTTGGCCGGCGGCACGTTGATCTCGATGTTGAACTGCCCGAGCTCGGTCTGGAAGTCGGGGTCGGCGATCGCGGCGAGCGCCTCGGCGTTCTTGAGGGCCGGGTCGCCCAAGTCGTCGACGAGGTTGAGCTCGACCTCGAGGCCGGTCATCGGGTCGTCGGTGTCGAAGCGCGCCTCGCGCAGCATCCGGGCGAACACGTCGAGGCAGCGGCGCACCTTCTCGCGGTGCCGGGTCCGGTCGGCCCGCGAGAACTCCTGTGCTTCGACTTCTTCACCCATGAACGCACCCTAGGTCACGGATGCGCCCGGGACCGAGGCCCCGACGCCAGGTGGCGCACCCCAGGAGCTCTTGGTGCGGGCCGGTCACGCGGAGTCGTCGAGGCCGTCCTCGTCCCACTCCCCCCACTCGCCGTCCCACTCGCCGTCCCATTCGCCGTCCCATTCGCCGGTCCACTCCTGCCACACCTCGGGCGGCACCGCGCCGAGGAGAAGCTGCGCGACGTGGGCGGCCAGGGTGTGGTCGGGGTCGGCCTCGACGCACCGGTCGACCGCGCACCAGGCGAGGGCACCGTGCCCGGCCAACCAGGCCGCGAAGGCGAGCAGTCCCGCGGGTGCCGCGGCCAGCGGCTGCGGCGCGCGACGCACCAGGTCGGTCCAGAAGGCGGCCTGCTCGCGCGCGCTGTCGCGGTCCATCAGCCGCCACACCGCGTCGCGCACGCGGAGGTCCTGCAGGGCGACCAACAGCCGAGCCGCCTCGTCGTCGGTGAGGAAGCTGGCGTCGTCCACGTGCCGGAGGACCTCGAGGACCGCCCAGCCCAGCTCGCGGGCCACGGTGCCGACCGAGTCGTCCATGGCCTCCGGGCCCCACTGGGCGACGGCGGACTCCAGGGCGCTCACGCGGTCGGGATCGGGCGCCAGGGAGGCGGCGAGCTCCTCACGGGAGCCGTGGGTGACCCGGCCGTCGAGGACCGCCTGGGCCGCGAACGGGTGCGCGCTCACGTCGTACGGCACACCCCACTCCGGGACCCCGTTGCCGCGATGCAGCAACGCGAACCAGCGGCGCCCGTCGGCCCGCAGCACGTCGATCACGTCGATGCCGGACCGGCGGAAGGCCCGGACCAGGGCTCGGCAGACGCGGGTGGCGGGGGCCGGATCCGCGGAGTAGACGACGAACACCACGTGCGGCACCCGGTGCCGGAAGGCCGGCTCCCGGAGCATCTCGACGACCTCGGCGACCCCGTCGCGGTCGGTCGGCAGGTCGACCCGGCGTGGAAGGTGCGCCGAGACCCGAAGGTCAGCATGACGACGGACTGCTGGGGCACGAAGCCGAGCACCACGGGCACGACGGCGAGCAGGTCCTCGGGGGTCCGGGCGGTCAGGGTGGTGGGGGTGGTCGAGGTCATGCTCCGAGCGTCTCCGGGCCCGGGGACCGTGACACCCGGCCGTGCGGGACCTGTGGACAACCGGGGCGGGCGGCTGCGCCCGGGACGGTCCGTGGCCCGCGCTACGGTCCTCGCGTGCGCACGTCTTCCTCGGTCCTCCACCTCGACCTGGATGCGTTCTTCGCCTCGGTCGAGCAGCGGGACAAGCCGTCGCTGCGCGGCAAGCCGGTGGTCGTCGGCGGAGTCGGCGGTCGCGGTGTGGTCGCCACCGCGTCCTACGAGGCCCGCAAGTACGGCGTGCGGTCGGCCATGTCGACCCGGGAGGCCCGGTCCCGCTGCCCGCACGCCGCGTTCCTGACCGGCCGGTTCCATGCCTACCGCGAGGCGAGCCTGGCGGTGATGACCCTGCTGCGCTCGGTCTCCCCCCTCGTCGAGCCGCTCTCCCTCGACGAGGCGTTCGTCGACCTGGCGCTCGCCGAGCTGCCCGACCTCGAGGTCGAGACCGTGACCGCGTTCGCGGAGGAGCTGCGGCAACGGGTTCGCGAGGTCACCGGAGGGCTCACCGCCTCGGTGGGTCTCGGCACCTCCAAGTTCATCGCCAAGGTCGCCAGCGACCTGGACAAGCCCGACGGGCTCACCGTCGTGCCCCCCGGCACCGAGGTCGCGCTGCTCCGCCCCATGCACGTGACGGTCATCCCCGGCGTCGGCCCCGCCACGTCCGAGCGGCTCCGCCGGGCCGGCATCCACACCGTCGCCGAGCTCGAGTCGGTCAGCCTCGAGGAGCTGGTCCGGCTGGTCGGCAACGCGCACGGACACGGGCTCTTCCACCTCGCCCGCGCCGAGGACGACCGGGCCGTCGTGCCCGAGCGCGAGGCCAAGTCGGTGAGCGTCGAGGGGACCTACGACACCGACCTGTCCGACCGTCGGCTGATGGAGGGCCTCCTGGCCCGCCAGGCCGGCGAGGTCGCCGAGCGGCTGCGCAAGCACGGACTGTCCGGGCGGACCGTCACGATCAAGGTGCGCCTGCACGACTTCACGACCCTGAGCCGGTCCAGTACCCTCGCCTCGCCCACCGACAGCACGGCCGTCGTCGCCCGGCTGGCCCGCGGCCTGCTGGCCGACCTCGACACCTCGGGCGGGGTGCGGCTGCTCGGGGTGGGTGTCTCCGGCCTCGCCGACTGGATCCAGGAGGATCTCTTCGGCGAGACGGCCGACCAGGACGACGAGCTCCCCGAGGTCGTCGACCTGCCGTCGGTCCGCCGCCAGACCTGGGCGCCGGGCATGGACGTGGTGCACACGACGATGGGTCGGGGCTGGGTGTGGGGCGCCGGGCGCGGCGTCGTGACGGTGCGCTTCGAGACCGCCGAGACGCCCGCCGGGCCCGTCCGGTCGTACGCCGACGACGACCCCCACCTCAGCGCCTGGCTGCCACCGGCCGATCCGGAGTGAACCGCACCTCGTCGCCCGGGCGCAGCTGGGCGCACCGCCACAGGTCGTCCTCCACCACGACCCCGATGACCGGGTAGCCCCCGGTCGGGGGGTGGTCGGCGAGGAAGACGACGGGCAGACCGCTGGGTGGCACCTGCACCGCACCCAGGGCCATGCCCTCGCTGGGCAGCTCGCCGGCGGTGGTCCGCCGGAGGGTGGGTCCGTCGAGGCGCATGCCGATCCGGTTGGAGTCGGCCCCCACGGTGTACGCCGCCGCACACAGCGCCGCGAAGGCGCCGTCGGCGAACCAGTCGTCGCGTGGGCCCGGCGTGATGCGCAGCGGACCGGCCCGGCGGGGACGAGGGGTCTCGTGCGCCCTGGGGTCGCCGGTCGCTCGGCCAACCGGCAGCACGCTGCCCGCCACCACCCGCGGGGGTCCGACCCAGGCGAGCGTGTCGGTCGAGCGGGACCCGAGGACCGGGGCGACCGCGAGACCTCCGGCCACCGCGACGTAGGACCGGACGCCGGCGACCGGAGCGCCGAGCCGCAGCGTCGCACCGGGCGGCAGCCACTCGGCGCGGTCGTGGCCGCGCGCCTCCCCGTCGACGGTCACCGGGCACGCCGCACCGGTGACCGCCACCCAGCGGCCCTCACTGGCGCGGACCTCGAGCCCGCCGAGGGTCACCTCGAGCAGGGCCGCGTCCGGGTCGTTGCCGACCAGGCGGTGCGCGAGCGCGGCGGCGGGGCCGTCGAGGGCGCCCGCCCTGGGCACGCCGAGATGGGCGTGCCCGAACCGGCCCCGGTCCTGCACCGTGGTGAGAGTGCCCGCGGCGAGCACCTCGAGGGAGGCGGTCACCGCGGCACGAACCGCACGCGGGTGCCCGGGGGCAGCAGGGCAGGCGGCTCCCGGTCCTGGTCCCACAGCACCGCGTCGGTGCTGCCGAGGATCCGCCAGCCGCCCGGCGACGCCCGGGGATAGATCCCGCACCAGGTGCCGGCCAGCCCCACCGAGCCGGCTTCGACCCGGGCGCGCGGCGAGTCGAGCCGGGAGACGGCCAGCTCGGCCGGGAGCCCCTCGAGGTAGGCGAAGCCGGGCGCGAAGCCGCCGAACGCGGCGACGTACTCCACGCCGGTGTGCCGGGCGACGACGCCGTCGCGGTCGGTGCCCCAGGCCTCGGCGACGGCGGCCAGGTCGGGACCGTCGTAGGACACGGCGATCTCCACGAGCCCCCCGGGGGTCGGGCGCTCGGTGGGCGACCACTCGGTCAGCCGGGCCCGCAGGCCCTCGAGGTCGGCGACCCCGTCGAAGAGCACGGTCGCGGCGGCGGGCACCACCTCGACGGCGGCCACGGAGACCGCGCGCGCCCAGGCCGCCAGCGAGCGCGCGGAATGTGCGTCGTCGACCTCGACAAGCAGGCCGCGGCGCCCGACGGGCCGTACTCGGAGGTGCCCCTGGGGGTGCCCCTGGAGGTGCGCAGTCACGGGCCCAGTGTGCCCGGCCGACCCTGGGGTTGCCACGCCGCCGGAGGGCGCGTCAGCATGGTGGGGAAATGGGTGAGGGGCTCCAGGTGGTATGAGCACTTGGAGCCCCTCGGCTTGACCGGAAATGGTGACGCCCGGTCCACCGGACCGAATCTCCGACCCCGCCGTCCCCGTCACCGGGCCGACGCCGCGAGTTGCCTCGCGGTGTGGATCTTCGACTCTGTCCGATCCCCAGCCCATCGCCCGCGGTGAGGCGGGCGGCGAGCTGGTAGGGAGAGTTCTACGGGGCGCTGAACCCCTCGCGCAAGGCTTTCGGGAACGTATTTCCGACATTCTCCCGGTCCCACAGGGCCGTGCACAGATCAGCGCCGATCATCCACAGGAACCGGGAGATCTCCACAGGGTCCTCCCCAGGCCCTGTGGATGGTCAGAGCCCCCGCAGGGTCCAGCCCGCGACCTCGAGCGCCCGGCGGACGGCGCGCGCGTGCTCGACCGCCCCGGGGTTGTCGCCGTGCACGCAGACCGAGTCGACCGACGCCGCGAGTCCGACGGCCCGCGCGGCGATCTCGTCGCCGTCCGACAGCACGGCCCCGGGCTCGGTGCGGGCGACCAGCCGGCCGTCCGCGGCGTAGGCGCGGTCGGGGAAGCCCTCGAGGAGGATCGGGCGGCCGGCGGCCGCCGCGAGGGAGAGGCAGGCGCCCGGCATGCCGAGGACCGGCAGCGTCCCGGATCCCGCGAGCACCGCGACCGCCTGCTCCTCGTCGTCCAGGACCCGGTGGTAGAGCGCGCCGTGCGGCTTCAGGTAGCGCACCGACGTGCCCTCGGCCGCTGCGATCGTGGACAGCACGCCCACCTGGTCGGCCACCTGCTCGCGCAGCTCCCGGGCCGGCACGTCGCGCGGGGCGCGCCCGAAGTTCGCCCGGTCGGCGTACGACACCTGGGCGCCCACCGAGACCCCGAGCCGGGCCGCCTCGGCACACACCGTGCGCATGATCGCCGGGTTGCCGGCGTGGTAGCCGCACGCGACGTTCGCGCTGGTCACGATCGCGAGCAGCGCGGCGTCGTCGGTGACCTCCTCGCCCAGGTCGGCGTTGAGGTCGACGTGCCGGGCGAATTGTCGGGCCGCGTCGCGGGTGTCCACGTGACCGACGCTACCGGGCGTGGGCGGCACCGATAGGTTCACGGCATGGAGACCCCCCGACCTCCCGTTGCGGAGCGACGCCCGAAGACGACCGAGGTCCACGGCGAGACCCGTGTCGACGACTACGAGTGGCTGCGCGAGAAGGGCTCCCCGGAGGTGACGGCCTATCTGGAGGCCGAGAACGCCTACACCCGGGAGCGCACCGCCCACCTGGCCGAGCTGCGTCAGCAGATCTTCGACGAGGTCAAGGCCCGCACCCTCGAGACCGACCTGTCGGTCCCGACCCGCAACCGCGGGCACTGGTACTACGGCCGCTCCTTCGAGGGCCGCGAGTACGGCGCGAGCTGCCGCGTCCCGATCCGGGGCGAGGACGACTGGACCCCGCCGGTCCCCGCCGCCGACGCCTCCCCCGACCAGCCGGCGCTCGAGGGCGAGGAGCTGCTGCTGGACATGAACACCCTGGCCGAGGGCCACGAGTTCTTCTCTCTGGGCGGGTCGTCGATCAGCCCCGACGGCACCCGGCTGGCCTACTCGACCGACGTCGTGGGCGACGAGCGGTACACGATCAGGGTCAAGGACCTGCGCACGGGCGAGCTGCTCGCCGACGAGATCGTCGGCGCGCTAGGCGGCGCGACCTGGGACCGCGAGGGCCTCAACCTCTACTACACGACCGTCGACGACTCCTGGCGCGCCGACAAGATCTGGCGGCACCGGATCGGCACGACCCAGGCCGACGACACCCTGGTCCACCACGAGCAGGACGAACGGTTCTGGGTCGGCGTGGGCCGCAGCCGGTCCGACCGGTTCCTGATGATCGCGACCGGGTCCAAGACGACGTCCGAGTACCTCTTCTTCGACGCCGACTCCCCCATGGCCGGGTTCCAGGTGTTCTCCCCGCGGGTCGAGGGCCTGGAGTACTCCCTCGACCACGCCGTCATCGGTGGCCAGGACCGTTTCCTGGTCATGCACAACCACACCGGGCCCGACTTCGAGCTCGGCGTCGCCCCGATCTCCCCCACCGCTCCCGACCACTGGGTGCCGCTGGTCCCGCACGACCCGTCGGTGCGGCTCGAGGACGTGGACGCGTTCGCGGGCCACCTGGTCGTCCACCAGCGGAGCCAGGGCCTCACCCAGCTGCGCATCCTCGAGCTCGGCGACACCGGGGTGAGCGACGACTACCTCGTGGAGTTCGACGAGGAGATCTACACGGTCGGCTCCGGGGGCAACCCGAACTTCCACCAGCCCACGGTCCGCCTCGGCTACACCTCGATGGCGATCCCCTCGTCGGTCTACGACTACGACGTGCGCACGCGCGAGCTGACGCTGCTCCGGCGTACCCCCGTCCTGGGCGGCTTCGACCCCGCCGACTACGAGGAGCACCGCCTCTGGGCGCCCACCAGCGACGGCGAGCGGGTCCCGATCTCGATCGTCTGCCGGCGCGGCGCGCACGGGTCAGCGGACCACCCGACCCCGATCCCCCTCCTGCTCTACGGCTACGGCGCCTACGAGACCTCGATCGACCCCTACTTCTCGGTGGCCCGGCTCTCGCTGCTCGACCGCGGCGCCGGCTTCGCGATCGCGCACGTGCGCGGCGGCGGCGAGATGGGTCGCCGGTGGTACGACGAGGGCAAGCTCTTCCACAAGCAGAACAGCTTCTCGGACTTCGCGGCGTGCGCACGGCACCTGATCGCCACCGGCTGGACCACGCCCCAGCACCTGGTCGCCGAGGGCGCCAGCGCCGGCGGCCTGCTGATGGGCGCCGTCGCCAACCAGGCCCCCCAGCTGTTCGGGGGCATCGTCGCCGGTGTCCCGTTCGTGGACATCCTCACCACGATGCTCGACGCCACGCTGCCCCTGACCGTCACCGAGTACGACGAGTGGGGCAACCCGGAGGCCGACCCGTCGGTCTACACCTGCATCCGGGGCTACGCGCCGTACGACAACGTGGTGCCCCTCGACTACCCGCCGATCCTGGCCGAGACGTCCCTCAACGACACCCGGGTGCTCTATGTCGAGCCCGCGAAGTGGATCGCGCGGCTGCGGGCCACCGCCACCGGCCGCCGGGACTTCCTGCTGCGCACGGAGATGGCGGCCGGCCACGGCGGGGTGTCCGGTCGCTACAAGTCGTGGCACGACCGGGCCTTCTCGCTCGCCTGGATCCTCGACCGGATGGGGCTGGCCGGCACCGGGCGGGACGCCGGACCGGACGCTCAGCCGGAGGCCGACCACACGCCTGCCGGGGCGACACGGCCCTGAGAAGTCCCTGAGAGTTCTCGCGGGTGGCAACTCTGACCAATCCCCATGCGTCCTTGGTTACGAAGGCTCCATAGCTCCCTCCGGGAATCCTTCGGGAATCTCCGGGTACTTCGGGACGTTGGACAGGACGTGTGGCTCCGCCCCGGCGGCGCCCATGAGCAGAGGAGGGCGTCCCATGGCAACACGTACCGCAACCCGGACCCGCGAGATCGAGGGCCGCGACAGCGTCGGTCTGTACCTCGACGAGATCGCGCGCAACCCCCTTCTCGACGCGGTGACCGAGGTCGAGCTCTCCAAGACGATCGAGGCCGGCCTGCTGGCCGAGTCCCTCCTCGCCCAGGGCCGGGTCGGCCGCCGCAAGGGCGGCGCGCCGATGAACGCCACCCAGGAGGAGCTCGAGTGGCTCGCCGAGGAGGGCCGCAAGGCCGTCGACACGTTCATCACCGCCAACCTGCGGCTGGTCGTCTCGATCGCCCGCAAGTACGGCCGGGCCCAGATGCCGATGCTGGACCTGATCCAGGAGGGCAACACCGGCCTGATCCGCGCGGTCGAGAAGTTCGACTACACCAAGGGCTACAAGTTCTCGACGTACGCCACGTGGTGGGTGCGCCAGGCCATCACCCGCGGCATCGCCCAGCAGGCCCGCGTCGTGCGCCTGCCCGTGCACGTCGTCGAGGAGCTCAACCAGGTCGGCGGCGCCCGCCGCACCCTGGAGCGCCAGCTGGGCCGCGACCCCGACCCGCGTGAGATCGCTGCCGAGCTCGGCATGGACGTCGACCGGGTCCTCGACCTGATGGCGTGGGGCCGTGAGCACGTCAGCCTCGACTCCCCCGTGGACGAGGACGGCGACACCTCGCTCGGTGACCTGATGGCCCAGGAGAGCACTCCCGGCCCGGACATGAACATGCTCGACGTCGAGGCTCGCGACCGGCTCAACACGCTGGTCGAGCACCTCGACGACCGGGCGGCCGACATCATCCGGTCCCGCTACGGCCTG
>JAOPXF010000125.1 GCA_025965295.1 Nocardioides sp. | reverse complement strand
TGCGACCCGTCAGGAGCTGGCCGACCAGCGCGCCTCGCTCAAGCTGATCGCGAGCGAGAACTACGCCTCGCCTGCCGTGCTGCTCGCCATGGGCACCTGGTTCAGCGACAAGTACGCCGAGGGCACGGTCGGGCACCGCTTCTACGCGGGCTGCCAGAACGTCGACACCGTCGAGGCGATCGCCGCCGAGCACGCCCGCGAGCTCTTCGGGGCGGAGTACGCCTACGTCCAGCCGCACTCCGGCATCGACGCCAACCTGGTCGCCTACTGGTCGATCCTCGCGCACCGCGTCGAGGGGCCCGCGCTCGAGAAGCTGGGCGCCAAGAACGTCAACGAGCTGACCGACGCCGACTGGGAGACCGTCCGCCACGAGCTCGGCAACCAGCGCCTCCTCGGGATGTCGCTCGACGCCGGCGGGCACCTCACCCACGGCTTCCGCCCGAACATCAGCGGCAAGATGTTCCACCAGCAGCAGTACGGCACCGACCCCGAGACCGGGCTGCTCGACTACGACCACATCGCGGCCAAGGCACGCGAGTTCAGGCCGCTCATCCTGGTGGCCGGCTACTCGGCGTACCCCCGCCGGGTGAACTTCGCCACCTTGCGCGAGATCGCCGACGAGGTCGGCGCCACGCTGATGGTCGACATGGCGCACTTCGCTGGCCTGGTGGCCGGCAAGGTCTTCACCGGCGACGAGGACCCGGTCCCGTACGCCCACGTCACCACGACGACCACGCACAAGTCGCTGCGCGGACCGCGCGGCGGCATGGTGCTGGCGACCGAGGAGTACGCACCCGCGGTCGACCGCGGCTGCCCGATGGTGCTCGGCGGCCCGCTCTCACACGTGATGGCCGCCAAGGCCGTGGCGCTGGCCGAGGCCCGTCAGCCGTCCTTCCAGACCTACGCCCAGCAGACCGCCGACAACGCCAAGTCGCTCGCCGAGGGCTTGCTGACCCGGGACGCGAACCTCGTCACCGGCGGCACCGACAACCACATCGTGCTGCTCGACGTGTCGTCGTTCGGGCTCACCGGCCGGCAGGCCGAGTCGGCCCTGCTCGACGCGGGCATCGTGACCAACCGCAACTCGGTGCCGTCCGACCCGAACGGCGCCTGGTACACCTCCGGCATCCGGCTCGGCACCCCCGCGCTCACCACCCGCGGCTTCGGTCACGACGAGCTCGACAACGTCGCCGAGCTGATCGTGCAGGTGCTCTCGAACACCGAGGCCGGCACGAACAAGGCCGGCGCGCCGTCGAAGGCGACGTACACGCTGGCCAACGGGGTCGCCGACAAGGTCAAGGACGCCGCCGCCGAGATGCTCGACAAGCACCCGCTCTACCCGGGTCTGACGCTGACGTAGCCGGGAGGCAGTGGGCCGACCCGCGGGGCCAGGCGCACGTGGCCCCGGCGACCTCGAGTTGCTGGGTCGGGTTACGAAGGACCGAAGGACAACACCGTCTCGGTGGTCAGGTAGGGCTTTCCGCCCGCGGCGTCGCCGCCCGTGAGCCTGTGCAGGGCGGGCGTCCGCCATGGGGCGGTTCCGGTGGGCTGGTCCTGAACGTTCTCCATGAATGCGCTCCGCTCGGTCGGAGGCCGTCCCGGTGAGAGCCTCTGGTCCACGACCAGAGTCCTACGTCGAGCCACTGGGCCAAGAGGGCATCGGTTGTCACCGATTCAGACGCAGGTTGCCCGGCGCGCTGTCGAAGGCGACGTACACGCGGTCGCCGACGCCTCAGCCGAGATGCGCGGGTGGGCCGGGCCGGCGGCGCGTGGCCGCTTCGACCACGAGTGGCTTGGCCGGACTACGAAGGACCGGAGATCACCGTCTCGGTGGTCAGGTAGGGCTTCCCCTCGGCGTCGCCGCCGCCCGTCAGCCGGTGCAGGCCGGGGGTGCGCCACGGGGCGGGGGTGGCGGGGTCCTGGTGGCTGTCCATCTCACGTTCCGTTCGCTCGGAAGCCCCTCCGATGAAGGGCGTCTGGGCGACACCCTAACCGAACAGTCGGGCGCGATCGTGGAAGCCCCTGAGGACCGCCGCGCGCGAGAGCCTCTGGTCGAGGCCCTGATCCCGGATGACCCATCAACCGGCGCGGCGGGCGCCAGCACGGCCACGGCGGGAAGGCAACGTGCGGCCGGACGAACTCAGGAGGGTCCGTAGGCTCCGCCGACCTCGTCGGGGGTGCAGGTCGGCCGGCGAGGTGGGATGCGAGTCCTGGATCAGGAGCCGTAGCTCAGGCTCGTGATGGCGCGCTCGGAATTCGAAACTTCCTTGCCCCCGGATGCGTTCTGGCTCGCGGTCAGCCGGTGGAGGACGGGCGTGCGCCACGTCGGAGCGGCGGCGTACGGCGTGGCACTGGTGGTGGGACCCATGGAAGGGTGCTCCGTTCGACTCGTGAGCGCGCGCTACCGCATGACACTACAGGCCCGAGGGTCCGCGCGTGGTCAACCAGTCGTTGATGTCCGCCGCCCGGCGCCAGGGCCGCAGGTTCAGCGGGTTGGCCGGAGGTAGGCCGCGCTCGTCGGCCGGCTCCCGCCAGCGGCGCTCGTCCAGGAGCTCCGCGAGGAGGGGGTGGAGCGCGGCATCCGTGTCGGGCGCTGCCTGAACCGGCGGCTCGTGGTCACCCAGGGTCATGTCCTTCGTCGGCTTCCACGCGACCTTGTCGGGCACGACGCCGGAGATCGCGCGCCGGTGCAGGTAGCGGCCGGTGCCGGCGGCGTACTTCCAGATCGCGGGGGTGGAGAGCCACTGCTGCATGAGCCGACGGTCCAGCAGGGCCCAGCGGTAGTCG
>JAOPXF010000086.1 GCA_025965295.1 Nocardioides sp. | reverse complement strand
CGCCTCGACGAGGACGACGTCTACGCGGCCACCGCGGCCTACCTCACCAAGACCCGGAAGACGTCGTGACCGGACCGCGGGTCGAGGTGCATGAGGACGCCGGCACCCTCGCGACCTCGGTCGCGGGCGAGCTGCTCTCACGCCTGGTGGACGCCCAGGAGCGCGGCCGGGTCCCCCACATCGGCCTGACCGGTGGCGGCATCGCCGATGCCGTGCACCGCGAGATCGCGCGGCTCTCCCCCGCATCCGACGTCGACTGGTCACGCGTCGTCGTCTGGTGGGGTGACGAGCGCTTCGTGGCACCCGACGACCCCGAGCGCAACGCCCTCGCGGCCCGGGCCGCGTTCCTCGACGCCGTCGGCGTGCCGGACGAGAACGTGCACGAGATGCCCTCGACCGCCACGGCTGACGACGTCGGCACCGCCGCCGCGGCGTACGCCGCCGAGGTGCGCGCGGCCGGCAGCGGCGAGTTCGAGGTCCTCATGCTCGGCATGGGTCCCGACGGCCACATCGCCTCGCTCTTCCCCGGTCACCCCGCCCTGGACGTGGCCGACGCGGTCGCCGTGGCGGTCACCGAGTCACCCAAGCCGCCACCGGAGCGGATCAGCCTCACGTTCGAGGCGCTCGACCGGTCCCGCGCCGTGTGGTTCCTCGTCAGCGGCGAGGGCAAGGCCGCGGCCGTCGCCCGGGCGCTCGACGAGGCACACCCGCCCGACGTGCACGAGATACCCGCCGTCGGCGTCACCGGCTCCGAGGAGACCATCTGGTTCCTCGACCGGGCCGCCGCCAGCCGGCTCTAGGGGCCGGCGGTCAGGCACCTCAAAAGATGATGTCGCCGGACTTGCGGCGCGAGCGCAGCAGCTGGAGCGCCTCGTCGAGGATGTCGGCCGCCTCCTGGTCGGAGCGCCGCTCCTTCACGTAGGCGAGGTGCGTCTTGTAGGGCTCGACCTTGGTCGCCGGCGGTGCGTTCTCGGAGTCGCGCCCGGCGGGCAGCCCGCACTTGGGGCAGTCCCACGAGTCGGGCACGGTGGCCTCGACCGAGAACGTGACCACGGAGCTGTGCGCGTGCGAACAGAAGTAGGTCACGGCCTGCCGCGGGGCGGCCTCGCCGCGCTCGGCCTCGCCCATGGGGCCGGCCCCGACCCGGCTACCTCGAATTGCGTTTCCTCCACCAGCCACGAGCGGTTCCCTTTCTCAGTTCTGGTAGGCGAGCAACAGGCCCAGCGCGATCACGCAGGCAAACCAGATGACGCCGATCCCGACCGTGAGCCGGTCGAGGTTGCGCTCGGCGACGGACGAGCCGCCCAGCGAGCTGGAGACACCGCCACCGAACATGTCGGACATGCCGCCGCCGCGGCCCTTGTGGAGCAGCACCAGGAGGATCATGAAGGCGCTGGAAGCCATGAGCACGATGGTGAAGAGGAGAGTCACGGCGGAAAGCCTACGTCACGCATGGCCGATCACAGGACCGGCATGTCGTAGAACCGGCAGATCCCGCCGAACTCGTCGACCTGGAGGCTCGCGCCTCCGACCAGACAACCGTCGACATCGGCCTTCGCCATGATGCCGCCGACGTTGGCCGCCTTCACCGATCCGCCGTAGAGGATGCGTACGGCGGCGGCCGCGGCGTCGCCGTGCGACTCCTTGACCCAGCCCCGGATCGCCTGGCAGACCTCCTGCGCGTCGTCGGGCGTGGCCACCTCACCGGTGCCGATGGCCCAGACCGGCTCGTAGGCGACCACCAGGCCCGCCACCTGCTCGGCGGTGAACCCGGCGAGCGAGCCGTCGACCTGCGCGAGGGTGTACAGGACCTGCTCCCCCGCCTGGCGGACGTCGAGTCCCTCGCCGACGCAGACGATGGGCGTCATGTCCGCGGCCAGTGCCTTGTGGGCCTTGGCGTTGACGACCTCGTCGCTCTCCGCGTGGTACTCGCGGCGCTCGGAGTGGCCCACCACGACGTAGCTGCAGCCGAGCTTGGCCAGCATGCCCGCCGAGATCTCGCCTGTGTAGGCGCCCTCGTCGTGCGTGGAGACGTCCTGGGCGGCGTACCTGATCGAGAGACGGTCGCCGTCGACCAGCGTCTGCACAGACCGCAGGTCGGTGTACGGCGGGCAGACGACGACCTCGACCTTGCCGTAGTCGTGCTTCTTGTCCGCGAGCGTCCACGCGAGCTTCTGGACGAGGACCACGGCTTCCTGGTGGTTGAGGTTCATCTTCCAGTTGCCCGCCATCAGCGGCGTGCGGGTCGGCTGAGCCATCAGTCCTCCAGGACCTTGATACCGGGCAGTTCCTTGCCCTCGAGGTACTCGAGGCTCGCGCCGCCCCCGGTCGAGATGTGACCGAATGCGGAGTCCTCGAAGCCGAGCTTGCGCACGGCGGACGCCGAGTCACCACCACCCACCACGGAGAGGCCGGAGACCTGGGTGAGCGCCTGGGCCACCGCGCGGGTGCCCTCGGCGAACGCGTCGACCTCGAAGACCCCCATCGGGCCGTTCCAGAACACCGTGCGGGCGTCGGCCAGGGCCGCGGCGAACGCCGCGCCGGAGTCGGGACCGATGTCGAGGCCCAGGCTGTCGGCGGGGATCTCGGTGGCGGGCACGACCACGGGCCGGGGGTCACGGTCACCCGACGGGAACTCGGTGTCGACCACGACGTCGGTCGGCAGCAGGATCTCGACCCCGGACTCCTTCGCCCGGTCGAGGTAGCCGCGGCAGACGTCGAGCTGGTCCTCCTCGAGGAGGCTCTTGCCGACCTCGTGCCCCTGCGCCTTGAGGAACGTGAAGACCATGCCGCCGCCGATCAGCAGCTTGTCCGCCTTGCCGAGCAGGTTGTCGATGACGCCGAGCTTGTCGGACACCTTCGAGCCGCCGAGCACGACGACGTAGGGCCGCTCGGGGTCGACCGTGAGCCGGCGCAGCACGTCGATCTCGGTCGCCACGAGGTTGCCCATCGCGTGCGGGAGCCGCTGCGCCACGTCGTACACGGAGGCCTGCTTGCGGTGCACGACGCCGAACCCGTCGGAGACGAACGCGTCGGCCAGCGAGGCGAGCTGGTCGGCGAACGCGCCGCGCTCGGCGTCGTCCTTGCTGGTCTCGCCCGGGTTGAACCGGACGTTCTCGAGCAGGGCGACCTGGCCGCTCTGAAGGGCATCGACGGTGCTCCGGGCGCTCTCGCCCACCGTGTCGGTGGCGAACGCGACCTCCGCGCCCAGGAGCTCACCGAGACGCGCCGCAACCGGCCGCAGGGAGTAGCGGTCCTCGGGCGCGCCCTTGGGGCGGCCGAGATGCGCGACCACCACCACCCGGGCCCCGGCGTCGGCCAGGGACCGGATCGTGGGGACGCTGGCCCGGATGCGACCGTCATCGGTGATCGTCGAGCCGTCCAGCGGGACGTTGAGGTCGGAACGCACCAGGACGCGCTTGCCACGGAGGCTCCCGCCCAGCTGCTGGGCGAGGCTGTCGATGCCACTCACGGTCAGAGGGTCTCGCCGACGTAGTTGACCAGGTCGACGAGGCGGTTGGAGTAGCCCCACTCGTTGTCGTACCAGCCGACGACCTTGACCTGGTTGCCGATCACCTTGGTGAGCGGCGCGTCGAAGATGCACGACGCCGGGTCGGTGGTGATGTCGCTGGAGACGATCGGGTCCTCGCTGTAGCGCAGGATGCGGCCGTCGGCCGCCGCCTTCATCACGGCGTTGACCTCTTCGACCGTGGTCTCGCGGCCGGCCTCGAAGGTGAGGTCGGTGGCCGAGCCGGTCGGGACCGGGACGCGCAGCGCGTAGCCGTCGAGCTTGCCCTTGAGCGCCGGCAGGACCAGGCCGATCGCCTTGGCCGCCCCGGTCGAGGTCGGCACGATGTTGGTCGCCGCGGCGCGAGCCCGGCGGAGGTCCTTGTGGGGGCCGTCGAGCAGGTTCTGGTCGCCGGTGTAGGCGTGGACCGTGGTCATCAGGCCCTTGACGATGCCGAACTCGTCGTTGAGGACCTTGGCCATCGGGCCGAGGCAGTTCGTCGTGCACGAGGCGTTGGAGATGATGGTGTGCGTCGCGGGGTCGTAGTCGCCCTCGTTGACGCCCATCACGATCGTGACGTCCTCGTTCTTCGCGGGCGCGGAGATGATGACCTTCTTGGCACCACCGTCGATGTGGGCCCTGGCCTGCACGGCGTCGGTGAAGAAGCCAGTCGACTCGATGACGACGTCGGCGCCGACGCCGGCCCAGTCGAGCTTGGCCGGGTCGCGCTCCTCGAATGCTGCAATCTTCTTGCCACCGACGGTGATCGACGTGTCGTCGTACGTCACGTCTGCGGGGTAGCGACCGAGGATCGAGTCGTACTTCAAGAGGGTTGCGAGGGTGCGATTGTCGGTCAGGTCGTTGACTGCGACGATCTCGATGTCGGCGCCGGATGCCTGCACGGCCCGGAAGAAGTTACGGCCGATGCGGCCGAAGCCGTTGATACCCACACGCACAGTCACTGCAGTTGCTCCTCGACGCCGGTGACGGACTTCACG
>JAOPXF010000082.1 GCA_025965295.1 Nocardioides sp. | reverse complement strand
ACGCCGGAACGGCTCTTCGGCCGGCAGATCCCCGTCCAGGGCGGCGTGGACCTAACGTTCCGCGAGCCCCTCGGGGTCGTGGGCATCATCGTGCCGTGGAACTTCCCGATGCCGATCGCCGGCTGGGGCTTCGCGCCCGCCCTCGCGGCCGGCAACACGGTGGTGCTCAAGCCGGCCGAGCTGACCCCGCTGACCGCGATCCGGCTCGGTGAGCTGGCCCTCGAGGCCGGCCTCCCCGAGCACGTGCTCACGATCATCCCGGGCAAGGGGTCGGTCGTGGGCGAGCGGTTCGTCACCCACCCGCTGGTGCGCAAGATCGTCTTCACCGGCTCGACCGCGGTCGGCAAGCGGATCATGGCCGGCTGCGCCGACCAGGTGAAGCGGGTGACGCTCGAGCTCGGTGGCAAGAGCTCCAACATCGTCTTCGCCGACGCCGACATCGACGCGGCCGCCGCGAGCGCGCCGTACGCCGTCTTCGACAACGCCGGCCAGGACTGCTGCGCCCGGTCCCGCATCCTGGTCGAGCGGTCGGCGTACGACGAGTTCCTGTCCAAGCTGGAGCCGGCCGTCACGGGTATGCGGGTCCTCGACCCCAGCGACGAGACCAGCGAGATGGGGCCGCTCATCTCGGCCCAGCAGCTCGGCACCGTGCGCGGGTTCCTCGACGAGGTCGAGGTGGCCTTCGCCGGGAGCACCCCCGGCGGCGACGGGTTCTGGGTGCCGCCCAGCGTGGTCACCACCGAGGACGCCGAGGCGCGGATCTGGCGCGAGGAGGTCTTCGGCCCGGTCGTGGCCGTGATGCCGTTCGACGACGAGGAGCACGTCGTCGCGCTCGCCAACGACACCGAGTACGGCCTGTCCGGCTCGATCTACACCCGTGACCTCGGCCGCGGCCTGCGGGTCGCCCGGGCGGTCGACTCCGGGAACCTCAGCGTGAACTCACACTCCGCGGTGCGCTACTGGACGCCGTTCGGCGGCTACAAGCAGAGCGGCCTCGGCCGTGAGCTCGGCCCAGACGCCCCCCAGGCGTTCACCGAGGAGAAGAACGTCTTCATCGCCCACTGACCGAGATCGGTCTCGATACGGTCGCTGCGCGACCTACTCGACCAACGAAGGGATCACCATGGCAGGACGCATCCAGGGCAAGGTCGCCGTCGTCACCGGAGGGTGCTCCGGCATCGGGCTGGCGACCGTGCAACGCTTCGTCGAGGAGGGTGCCCGGGTCGTCATCGGCGACATCGACGAGCAGCGCGGGCACGAGGTCGCCGGCCAGCTCGGCGGCGCGGACGTCGTCACGTTCGTGAAGGTCGACGTGACCAGCAAGGACGAGGTCGACGCGCTGTTCCGCACGGCCAAGGAGACCTACGGCTCGGTCGACATCGCCTTCAACAACGCCGGCATCTCCCCGCCCGAGGACGACTCGATCCTGGACACCGACCTCGAGGCGTGGCGGCGGGTGCAGGAGGTCAACCTGACCAGCGTCTACCTCTGCTGCAAGGCAGCGCTCCCCTACATGCTCGAGCAGGGCGCGGGCTCGATCATCAACACCGCGTCCTTCGTCGCGGTCATGGGCGCGGCGACGTCGCAGATCTCCTACTCGGCGTCCAAGGGCGGCGTGCTGTCGATGTCGCGCGAGCTCGGTGTGCAGTTCGCCCGCGAGGGTGTCCGGGTCAACGCCCTCTGCCCTGGCCCGGTGAACACGCCGCTGCTCCAGGAGCTTTTCGCCAGCGACCCCGAGCGGGCCGCACGACGGCTGGTGCACGTGCCGATGGGGCGCTTCGCCGAGCCGCTCGAGATGGCGAACGCCGTGCTCTTCCTGGCCTCGGACGAGTCGAGCTTCATCACGGCCAACACGTTCCTGGTCGACGGTGGCATCTCCGGCGCCTACGTGACCCCACTCTGAGGCCGGGGTGACCGCACCGCTCATCGGCCTGACGACCTACCGCGAGGACGCCTCCTGGGGGGTCTGGCACCAGCGCGCCGACGTGCTGCCGACGGCGTACGCCGCCGCCGTCGAGGCCACCGGTGGCGTGCCCGTGCTGCTGCCGCCGGTCGGGCAGGTCGGCGCGGCCGATGCCGTCGTGGCCCGCCTGGACGGGCTGGTGATCAGCGGCGGCGCCGACGTCGATCCGGAGCGGTACGGCGCCGAGCCGCACCCACACACCGCCGGCTGGCGCCCGGACCGGGACGCCTGGGAGGCGGCCCTGCTCGACGCCGCCGAGGCGCTCGGCCTGCCGGTGCTCGGCGTGTGCCGGGGCATGCAGCTGATGGCGGTGCACGCCGGGGGCGAGCTGGACCAGCACACGCCCGACCTCGTCGACCACGAGCAGCACAGCCCGGGCGGCGACGAGTTCGGGGAGGTCGAGGTGACCACGCGCGCCGGGTCACGGGTCTCCAGGCTGGTCGGGGACCGGCTCACGGTCAACTGCCACCACCACCAGTCGGTGCGCACCCATCCCGGGTTCGAGCCGTCCGCCCGGGCGGCCGACGGCACCCTGGAGGCCATGGAGGCGCCGGGCGGCCGTTTCTGCGTGGCCGTGCAGTGGCACCCCGAGACCGCCGCCGACGTCGGCCTGCTGGCCGGGCTGGTGCGCGCGGCCGCGGACCACGCCCGGGCTCCATGAGGCGCGAAGGGGTCCTGGTCAGCGCCCACCGATGCCTGACGCACGACGACCTCCGACGAGCGCTCGCCCTGGAGGTCGACTTCGTCGAGTTCGACGTCCAGCGCTGCCGCGACGGCCTCCTGGTGGTGCACCACGATCCCGTCTTCGCGGCCGACTGCGGTGACGTCGCCTTCCGGGAGCTGACCGGAGCGGAGGTCCTGGAGCGGCTCCCCGGCCTGCTCACCTACGAGGGCGCCCTGGCCGCGCTGGCCGGACGTCGCGGGGCCCACATCGACCTGAAGGCGAGCGCGGCGGGCACGGAGTGCGCCGTGGGCGCGGTCGCACGGGCAGTCGAGGTCCTCGGCCCGGACGGGTTCGTCGTCACGACCGGCAGCGACCGGGCCGTCAAGGCGATCCGGGACTGGGGTGACCAGCACGGCGTCCGGGTGCTCGCCGGGTTGTCGCTCGGCCGCAACACGCGTGGCTTCTCGCTGCGCGAGCAGGTGCGGATCCGCCGCTCCGAGCTGCTCCCGGGCCGCCGGGTCCGGCTCTCGCGGGCGTCGGTGATCGTCGCCCACCACTCCCTCGCCCTGCTCGGAGTCGCCCGCTTCGCCAGGCGACACCACCTGCCGCTCCTGGTGTGGACCGTCGACACCGAGCGGTCGCTGCGGCACTGGCTGCGGCCCGGGCGCGCCTGGATGGTGACGACCAACGACCCCGGCCTCGCATTGCGCACCCGCGCGGCTGAGAGGATCCGACCATGACCTCCCTGGGTGAGCCCGTCCCCGACGTCCTGGGTGCGCCCTACCTTGCCGAGACGATCGAGCTCCCCGCCGACGACGAGGGTCCGGTCGTCGCGACGCTCGTGAGCCGGGCCGCGGACTCCCCCACCCGCAAGGCGGTGCTGCACGTCCACGGCTTCGCCGACTACTTCTTCCAGACCGGCTTCGCCGAGTGGTGGAACGCGCGGGGCTACGACTTCTACGCGCTCGACCTCCGCAAGTACGGCCGGTCGATCCGTCCGCACCAGACCCCCAACTACATCGACGACGTGCACTCCTACTTCGCCGACCTCGACGCGGCCTGGACCAGGATCACCGAGCGGGACGGCCACGACCACGTGGTGCTGACCGCCCACTCCACGGGCGGGCTGGTGCTGCCCCTGTGGGCGCACCACCGGCGTGCGGACCTGGCCGAGCTCCGCGGGATGGCCCTGAACTCCCCGTGGCTGGACATGCACGGCTCGCTGCTCCTGCGCACGGTCGGCACCGTGGTGGTCAAGCAGCTCGGCCGGCGTACGCCTCGGCGCGAGATCCCGCGCAACGTCACCGGCCTCTACACCCGCAGCCTGCACCGCGACCACGACGGCGAGTGGGAGTTCGACCTCAGCTGGAAGCCGATCCAGTCGTGGCCGGTGCTGGTCGGCTGGCTGGCCGCGATCCGGCACGCGCACACCGAGCTGCACCGAGGTCTCGACCTGCCGTGCCCCGTCCTCGTGCTGAGCTCGGACGCCTCGGCGGTGCCCACGGAGATGGGCGACGACGTGCACCGCCACGACATCGTCCTCGACGTCGAGCAGATCCGGCGCTGGTCGGTCGCGCTCGGCCGCCACGTCACCTACGTCGCCGTGCCCGGCGCCCGCCACGACGTCGTGCTCTCACTCCCAGAGCCGCGGGCCCGGGCGTACGACGAGCTCTCCCGGTGGGTGGCGGCGTACGTGGACTGCGCACCGGGGTCTGGCGGGGCCCCGCCCGACTCCCTAGTCTGAGGTCATCGGGCCCGTCCCGGGCCCACCCCCAGGAGCCAGTCATGACCGAACAGCCTCCGCCTCCCGCCCCCGGCTTCGAGCCGGCCCCCGCACCCCAGACCGGCGAACGTCCCGGTGAGCTCCTCGACCGCTTCCTCGCCCGGCTCATCGACTTCGTGCTTCTTGCGGTCGTCGAGGGGGTCCTGGTCACCGCGATCGTCGTCAGCGTCGTGATGGGTGACAGCGGCAACATGTACACCGCGTCGACGTGGGGCGCGTCCGCGGTCAGCGCTGTGCTGACCACCGCGATCAGCCTGGGCTACTTCGGCTACCTGGAGTCCAGCCGTGGCCAGACCGTCGGCAAGATGGTCATGAAGCTGCGCACGGTCGGCCCGACCGGCGGCCATCCCACGATGGAGCAGGCCCTGCGCCGCAACATCTGGGTGGGGGCCAGCATCCTCGGGATCATCCCGGTGCTCGGCTACCTCAGCGGCCTGGTCGAGTTGGTGGCGATGATCATGATCGCGGTCGGCATCAACAAGGACACCGTCAACCGGCAGGCCTGGCACGACCACTTCGCCGGCGGCACCCGCGTGGTCAAGATCGGCTGACGCGGGACCGAGGCTCAGCCGAGCAGGAAGGTCGCGAGGGCGGCCACGCCCACGACCACGATGAAGACCCGCAGCACGGCGCCCGGCAGCCGGCGTCCGACGGTGGCGCCGAGCTGGCCACCGACCACGGATCCGACCCCGATCAGGGCGACGATCCGCCAGTCGACGTCGGCGACGAAGATGAACAGCAGCCCGGCCACGCCGTTGACGACCGCCGCGAGCACGTTCTTGAGGGCGTTCAGCCGCTGCAGCGACTCGTCGACCCCGATGCCGAGCACCGCCATCAACAGCACGCCCTGGGCGGCCCCGAAGTAGCCGCCGTACACGCCAGTGAGCAGCACCGCGGGCCAGACCCACCAGGCACCGTGGTGCGGCAGGCCACCGGCGGCCGCGTGCCGCCGGTCGACCCAGGCGGAGATGCGGGGCTGGAAGACGACCAGCACCAGGCCGAGCAGGATCAGCGCCGGCACGATCGCCGTGAAGGCGCCGTCGGGCAGCACGAGTAGGAGCAACCCACCGGTGAGGCCGCCGACCAGCGAGCCCACGCAGAGCCTCAGCGCGCGGGACCGCTGCCCCTCGAGTTCGCGCCGGTAGCCGATCGCACCCGACACCGACCCGGGCACCAGGCCCACGGTGTTGGAGACGTTCGCGGTCACCGGCGGGACGCCGAACGCGAGGAGGGTCGGGAACGTGATCAGCGTTCCCGACCCCACCACGGCGTTGATGGTGCCGGCGGCCACTCCCGCAAGCAGGATGGCGACGGCCTCGAAGGCGGTCACGAGGCGGGCGGCTCCTCGGGCGCAGCCGGGGGCTGGGTGGGCGTGGCGTGCGAGGCGTTCTTGCTCGGGTTGGCGGCGTCCGCGGCCTCCGCGATGGCGGCCTCGACCGCGGCGTTGGCCTTGCTGAGCTCGCTGTCGGCCTGCGAGCCGATCCCGGCGAGCTCCGCCGGCTCCATGCTGCCCATGTCGACGCGCGTCTTCGGCCCGTCGACCTCCTTGGGGATGCCCTGGAGGTTCGTCATCGTGGAGCCCAGGCCCTCGAGGGCGCGGCCGATCTCGCTCGGGACGATCCAGAGCTTGTTGGAGTCGCCCTGCGCGATCTTCGGCATCATCTGGAGGTACTGGTAGGCCAGCAGTGACTGGTCGGGGTTGCCGTCGTGGATCGCCTGGAAGACGGTCTGGATGGCCTGGCCCTCACCCTGCGCCCGCAGGATCGACGACTCGCGGTCGGCCTGCGCGCGGAGGATCTGCGACTCACGCGCAC
>JAOPXF010000071.1 GCA_025965295.1 Nocardioides sp. | reverse complement strand
GTGAGCTCCTGGCGGGTGTGCTTCATGATGCACTGGTCGACGTACGCCTGGGTCACCTCGACCTGCGTCACCAGCTCGGCCAGCAGGAACTGGTTGTGCTGGAAGTTGCCGATCGGCTGGCCGAACGCCTTGCGGTCCTTGGCGTACTGGATCGTCTCCTCGAGGATCTGCGCGGCGTGGGCGAGGTTGGTGATCGCCGAGCCGAGCCGCTCCTGCGGCAGGAACTGCATCATCGAGATGAAGCCGGTGTCGAGCTCGCCGATGAGGTCGTCGTTGCTGACCCGGACGTCGTCGAACGCGAGCTCGGCGGTGTCGGACTCGTCCTGGCCGACCTTGTCGAGGACCCGGCCCACGGAGTAGCCGGGCTTGTCGGTCTCGACGCCGAAGAGCGAGATCCCCTTGGCCTTCTTCTCCGGGCTGGTGCGGGCGGCGACCACGACGAGGTCCGCGCTGCCGCCGTTGGTGATGAACGTCTTGGAGCCGTTGAGGATCCAGTCGTCGCCGTCGCGCACGGCGGTCGTCTTGAGGTTGGCGAGGTCGGAGCCACCGCCGGGCTCGGTCATGCCGATACCGGTGAGCAGCTCGCCGGTGCAGAACTTCGGCAGCCAGCGCTGCTTCTGCTCCTCGGTGGTGAGGTGCACGAGGTACGGCGCGACGATGTCGGCGTGGATGCCGACGCAGCTCGGCAGCGTCATGTTGACCTTGGCCAGCTCCTCGGTGAGCACGGCGTTGAAGCGGTAGTCGCCCGCCTCGGACCCGCCGTACTCCTCGGGGATCTCCAGGCCGAGGAAGCCCTGCTTGCCGGCCGACGTCCAGAAGTCGCGGGTCAGCCCGTGGCCCTGGGAGTACTCGTCCAGGTGCGGCACGACCTCGCGGTCCAGGAACTCCTTGACGGAGGCACGGAAGGCCTCGTGGTCCTCGTCGTAGATCTCACGCGTCATGGCAGTGGATCCTACTGGTCGGTAGCCGGCTCCACGATCCGTCGCGGCATGAGAATCCCCACCGCAAGCAGCAGCACGGAGGAGACCGCGGAGGCGACGAACACGGCCTGGATCGCGGGCGCCAGGACGCCCGGCGACAGGTGCTCCAGGTCGGGCACGCCGCCGCCCACCCGGCGGGCCACGATGCCGTTGGCGACCGCCCCGAAGATCGCGACGCCCACCGAGCTGCCCACGGAGCGGGCGAACATGTTGGCGCCGGTCGCCACGCCGCGGTGCTGCCAGGTGACCGACGACTGGGCGGCCACCATCGCCGGGCTGGCGACGAAGCCGAAGCCGATGCCCATCAGGAAGCACGACGCAGCGAGGCGGAAGAGGGAGCTGTCGGCACCGACGCTCACCAGCAGCGCCGCACCGGCGACCGCGAAGGCGGCGCCCATCAGCATCGTGAGGCGGAAGCCGATCGAGAGGTAGAAGCGTCCCGACGTGGAGGCCGCGATCGGCCAGCCGATCGTCATCGCGGCCAGCGTGAGCCCGGCGACGACGGCGCCGTGGCCGAGGACGACCTGGGCGAACAAGGGGACGTACGACGACAGCCCCAGCGTCAGCACGCCGACCACGAACGACCCGAGGGCCGCGGCGTTGAGGACGCGGCTGCGGAAGATCCAGAGCGGGAGCACGGGTTCGGGAGCGCGGCGCTCGACGAGCACGAAGCCCGCCAGCAGCACCGCCGCTCCGGCGAAGAGCGCCAGGCTGGTGCCCGAGGCCCAGCCCCAGCGGACGCCGCCCTCGAGCAGGGCGAGGAGCAGCAGCACACCGCCCGCCGCGAGCAGCCCGGCCCCGGCGTAGTCGACCTGGCGCTTCGTCCGGTCGACCCGCTCCTCGAAGCGCCGCCACAGCACCCACGCGGCCGCGATCCCGATGGGCAGGTTCACGAAAAAGATCCAGCGCCAGGACAGGTAGTCGGAGAAGACGCCACCGAGCGTCGGCCCGATGACCGACGCGGCCGCCCACACGCTCGCGATGTAGCCCTGCACCTTGGCCCGCTCCTCGAGCGAGTAGATGTCGCCGACGATCGTCATGCCGATCGGCAGCACCGCGCCGGCCCCGATCCCCTGCACGGCGCGGAAGGCGATCAGGCTGCCCATCCCCCAGGCCACGCCGCAGAGCAGCGACCCCACGACGAAGAGGGTCACGCCGACCAGCATCACCGGCTTGCGCCCGAACAGGTCGGCCAGCTTGCCGTAGACCGGCACCGTGACGGCCTGCGCCAGCAGGTAGACCGAGAAGAGCCAGGGGAACTGCGCGAAGCCGCCGAGGTCGTCGACCACGGCGGGCACGGCCGTCGCCAGGATCGTCGCGTCGATCGCGACGAGCCCGATGCTCAGCATCACCGCCAGCAGGACCGGGCCGCGTTCGCTGCGCAGCCCGACGCTCGCGCGGCTGATCTCGGTGCCTTCCCTGGACATGGTCACGTGTTCCCGCAACCCGGCTCGGGGCGGAATCATTCCGCGTGACCACGGTCACGGCCATTCGGGCCGGGAGGGTCCATCGGGGTGAGCCCGGCTTCCGGCACCTATGCTTTGATCGATCCAATGGTCTCGACGAGCACGGCCGACGACGGCTGCGCCTCGACCATCGACGCAGGAGGAACAGTGGTGGAGACCTGGCCGGGGACGGCGTACCCCCTGGGGGCGACGTTCGACGGAAGCGGCACGAACTTCGCACTCTTCAGCGAGGTCGCCGAGCGAGTGGAGCTGTGCCTGTTCGATGCCGACGGCACCGAGACCAGGGTCGAGGTGACCGAGGTCGATGCGTACGTCTGGCACTGCTACCTGCCGGCCGTCCAGCCCGGCCAGCGCTACGGCTACCGCGTCCACGGCCCCTACGAGCCCGAGAAGGGGCTGCGCTGCAACCCCAACAAGCTCCTGATGGACCCCTACGCCAAGGCGACGAGCGGAGAGATCGAGTGGGACCAGTCGCTGTTCGGCTACAACTTCGGCGACCCCGACTCCCGCAACGACGACGACTCCGCGCAGCACATGCAGAAGAGCGTGGTGATCACGCCGTTCTTCGACTGGGAGGGCGACCGCCGCCTCGACATCCCCTACAACGAGTCGTTCATCTACGAGGCCCACGTCAAGGGCCTGACCCAGCTGCACCCCGACGTGCCGGAGGAGCAGCGCGGGACGTACGCCGGCCTCGCGCACCCGGCGGTCACCGAGCACCTCACCAAGCTCGGCGTCACCGCGATCGAGCTGATGCCGGTCCACCAGTTCGTCCAGGACAGCACGCTCCTCGAGTAGGGGCTGCGCAACTACTGGGGCTACAACACGCTCGGGTTCTTCGCCCCGCACGCCGACTACGCCGCCAACGGCGAGCACGGCCAGCAGGTGCAGGAGTTCAAGTCGATGGTCAAGGCCATGCACGCCGCGGGCATCGAGGTCATCCTCGACGTGGTCTACAACCACACGGCGGAGGGCAACCACCTCGGCCCGACGCTGAGCTTCAAGGGCATCGACAACCCGGCGTACTACCGCCTCATGGAGGACGACCCCCGCTACTACATGGACTACACGGGCACCGGCAACTCCCTCAACGTGCGGCACCCGCACTCGCTGCAGCTGATCATGGACTCGCTTCGCTACTGGGTGACCGAGATGCACGTCGACGGCTTCCGCTTCGACCTCGCCGCGGCCCTGGCTCGCGAGTTCTACGAGGTCGATCGCCTCGCCGCCTTCTTCGAGCTCGTGCAGCAGGACCCGATCGTCAGCCAGGTCAAGCTGATCGCCGAGCCCTGGGACATCGGCCCCGGCGGCTACCAGGTCGGCAACTTCCCGCCACAGTGGACCGAGTGGAACGGCGCCTACCGCGACACCGTCCGCGACTTCTGGCGCGGGGAGCCGTCCTTGGGCGAGTTCGCCTCGCGCATCTCGGGCTCCTCGGATCTCTACGAGAAC
>JAOPXF010000045.1 GCA_025965295.1 Nocardioides sp. | reverse complement strand
GCACCTGCTCGAGGTCGCCGACCCCGAACGATCCGAGCGGGAGGCCGAGAAGGCCGCCGACCGCGAAGCCCGTGCCGCGCACCTGGGTCGGTTCCTCGCGATCACCGAGGACGGTGCCGGCGGCGTCCGCCTCCGCGGCCGCGGCACCGTCGAGGACGCCGCCACGTTGAAGGCAGCACTGTTGCCGCTGACCACCCCGGCACCGGCGACCGACCCCGACACCTGCGAAGACGACGAGACGGACCCCCGTGACCACGGCGCCCGGTTGTGGGACGCCCTCATCGGCATCGCCCAGCACTCACTCACCACCCAGGCCGCCCCGGACTGTCACGGCGCCCGCCCCCGGGTCAGCGTGACCACCAGCCTCGACGTGCTCAGAGGTCAGATCGACTGGGCCACCCTCGGCGCCAGCAGCAGCCTGACCGAGGACGGCCTCGACCTGACACCCTCCGTGATCCGGCGATTGGCGTGCGATGCCGACATCATCCCCGTCGTGCTCGGCACCACTGGTGAGGTCCTCGACGTCGGGCGCACCCACCGCCTCGTGACCCCCGCCCTGTGGCGCGCCCTGGTGTGCAGGGACACCCAGTGTGCGTTCCCGGGCTGCACCAGGCCCCCGGTGATGGGTCATGCCCACCACATCATCCACTGGCTCCACCACGGCCCCACCGCACTGGACAACCTGGTCCTGTTGTGTGGGCACCACCACCGCCTCATCCACCACACCCCCTGGGAAGTACGTCTCAACCCCCACGACCAGCTCCCCGAGTTCCTCCCACCACCCAAACCCGGGGCACCACCACCGACATGGATCCGGCACCGACCACGATGCGAGTAGTGGTCTCGACTAGCTCGACCACCGAGGGGACCGGCCGGTCCGGGCGCCGGGCGACGAGCACGTGTTCGGCGTCCTCCCACGCCCGACCGGTCACCTGGCGCGCGTCAAGGCCTTGCCGAGGACCTCACGCGGAGGAGCGGCACGGCTGACACCGCACCCACGAGCTCACCCGCTCAGCCCCGCACGCGCACGACGGTGACACCGGCGGTGATGGCTGGTCGGCTCATCGCGGCCAGGGCTGTGCCAGCCTGGTCGACGCTGTCCGGGGTAGGGGAATCGGTCGCGGCCTCATGCACGCCGTCCTGGAAGGCCTTCCCCACGAGCGTCCGCTGCTGGTGACCTCCGCGGCCCCTTCAGACCCAGCGAGGCGGCTCTGCGCGTCCGAAAGATGGCACGTCCTCGGCCCGGGCAGAGGCGACGGGACCGTGATCAGGGGGCGACGGACCTCCCGGTCGTCGTGAAGCCGCAGCCTCAGAGCACGAGGCGCCGGTCGTCCGGAAGCCTGCGGGTGAGCCGGGCCCGGTCCAGGTGCTCGAGGAGCGGAAGCACGACGCGGCGGCTGGTGCCCAGCCGCGTGCGTGCCTCGCTTGCCGTGAAGGGCTGGGGCAGCTCGCTCAGTGCGGCGACCGCGAGCCGGTCGGCGCCCGGAAGCACCACGATCCCGGGTGCGAGTCGCAGCAGCCGGCCCGACCTGGCCGCCGCCGCCTGCGCCGCGGTGTCGAGCCCGAGCTCGCGGAGGCGCTCGGCGGTGGGTGCCGCGAACGGACTCTCGGCCAGGTCGCCGGCCAGGGCGGCCAGCGCCCGCTCCACCTCCGCGGGCAGGTCGCCGGCGCCGGGCACCACGACCCGGCCGTCGACCAGCCTCAGGGGCTCGCGCAGGACCGCCGCCACCAGCTCGGGCGTGGGCAGGTCGAGGCGTTCGGCGAGCACGGTCAGCGAGAGTCCGCGGTCGAGCGGTCGGGCTCGGTCGTGCTCGATGACGGCGTCTCGGACCTGTTCCCGAACGCGCTCGGCACGTCCCGCGCTGAGCAGCCACGATCCGGCCCGGACCACCCCCGCCGGCGCAGGCAGGTCGGGGACCCCGATCCGACGCAGGGTCGCCAGCTCGACCACCTCACGGCGCGCCACCTCGGAGGCGAGGTCCGGAGTCCCGGTGAGGTCCAGCAGCACCTGGGCGCGATCGCCGGCCCCCCCGCGTCTGCGCAGCGGCGGCGGCAGTGGGTCGAGCACGTGCACCCCCCAGACGGCGCGGCTCCCCGGGTCGCGCAGCAGCGCCCGGTCACCCACGCGCAGCGGAAGCGGACGCGACAGGGTGAGTCGCACGAGGTCTCCTGCCAGCGGGCGGCACCGGGCGCTCAGCGACATGGCGCCGACGTGCAGCATCGGCAGGGTCGGCAGGGTGATCGCGTCGCCGGACACGCGGACATCCAGGGTCGTCGTCCAACTGTGGGCCCCGGGAGTGGTGAGGAGGCTCGACCGGTCCAGGTCCTCGACGTCCCCGGTGACGTTGAGGGCAACCCGCGCCACGCCGGAGACGGAGTCCACCGGCTGCTCCAGCGACTGGACGCCGCGCACCCGCACCGACCCGCTGCCGGTGCTCAACGTGTCACCGCGGGCGACGGTCCCGGCCGGGAGCGTGCCGGTGACCACGGTCCCCGCTCCGCTGACGGTGAACCGCCGGTCGACCCAGAGCCGCACGTCGGCGTCCGGGTCGGCGGCCGGCAGGCCCAGCACCAGCTCGGCCAGCCGGTTGCGCAGCTCCCCGAGGCCGGCGCCCGTGCGGCTGCTGACGGGCACGACGGGGGAGCCGTGCAACGACGTACGCCGCAGCTCTGCGGCTGCCCGTGCCGCGGCGGGGGCCGGATCGGCGAGGTCGCAGCGCGTGACCGCGACAACCCCGTGGGCGACGCCCAGGGCGTCGAGGGCCGCGAGGTGCTCGGCGGCCTGGGGCATCCACGGGTCGTCGGCGGCGACGACGAACAGCACTGCTGGCACCGGGCCCACCCCGGCCAGCATCGTGGAGATGAAGCGCTCGTGGCCCGGCACGTCGACGAAGGCGATGTCGCCGACGCCGGGCAGGGCGGTCCACGCGTAGCCGAGCTGGATGGAGAGGCCCCGTCGGTGCTCCTCCTCGAGCCGGTCGGGGTCGCTGCCCGTCAGCGCTTGCACGAGTGCCGACTTGCCGTGGTCCACGTGCCCCGCGGTGGCGACGACGTGCATCAGCCCACGTCCGAGGCCACGGACGAGGCCACGGCCCGGCGCACGGCGTCGACCAGCAGCGCGTCGTCCTCGGGCGGCACGGCGATCAGGTCGAGCAGCAGCCGGCCCCGCTCGACGCGGCCCACGACGGGGTGCACCGGGTCCAGCCGGAGCGGCTCCGCGAGGCGGCGGGGCAGGGCCACCGCTGCACTCTCGAGCGGCACCTCCGGTGCGCCGCCGCCGCCGACGGCGGCGGTGGAAGCCACGGCCCGGCACTCGACCTCCGACCCCAGCTCGGCGACGACGCGCTCCGCACGGGAGAGCAGGTGCGCGGGTGTGGAGGCGAGTGCGGCGGCCACCGGAGGGGTCGGGCCGGACAGGGTCGCCTCGAGAGCGGCCAGGGTGAGCTTGTCGACCCGCAGGGCGCGGGCGAACGGGTGGCGCCGCAACGACTCGACGAGGTCCGTGCGCCCGAGCATCAGCCCGCACTGCGGGCCGCCCAGGAGCTTGTCGCCGGACGCGGTGACCAGGTCCGCGCCGGCGCGCAGCGCGGAGGCGGCGCTGGGCTCCTCGGGCAGCCGCGGGTGCGGGGCGAGCAGACCAGAGCCGATGTCTGCCACGACGGTCACCGGGAGCGAGGCGAGCTCGGCGATCCCCACCGAGGACGTGAACCCGGAGACCACGAAGTTCGAGGGGTGCACCTTCAGCACGAACGCCGTCTGCTCGCCCACGGCGTCGGCGTAGTCGCAGAGCCGCACCCGGTTCGTCGTACCGACCTCCCGCAGCCGTGCGCCCATCGACTCCAGCAGCTCGGGGATCCGGAAGCCGTCCCCGATCTCGACGAGCTCACCTCGGGCCACCACGATCTCGCGTCCCTGGGCGAGCGCACACGTCACCAGCGCCAGCGCGGCGGCGCCGTTGTTCACCACGTGCACGCCGCCGGCATCGGGCACGGCCGCCGCCAGGGCCGCCATCGCCGAGCGTCCGCGTCGGCCCCGGCGCCCGGTGGCCAGGTCGAGCTCGATGTCGGTGGCCCCGGCCGCGACGCCCACCGCCTCGACGGCCGCCTGGGACAGGGGAGCCCGGCCCAGGTTGGTGTGCACCACGACACCGGTCGCGTTCACCACCCGGCGGAGGGCGGTCGCCACGGGGGGCAACGCCGCCACTGCTGCGTCGGCGACCTCGTCGGGGGCGATCTCGCCGGCGCGGCACCGGTCGAGTGCGGCCGCCACCGCACGCCGGACCAGCGCCGGCCCGAGGCGTACGGCGGCTTCCTGGAGCCGCGGGTCGGCGAGCACGTGGTCGGTGCGGGGCGTGGCCCGCCGTGGGTCCGGCACGTGACACCTCCGCGAAGGGGAGCCCGCATCGCTGAGACGGGCGGCAAGCAGGCTGGCGGAGGCGGACGGGAATCGAACCCGCCTGACCGAGATGCTCGGCCACTACGGTTTTGAGGACCGCGCCCGTCACCAGACGAGGAACGCCTCCGCCGTCACTCTAGGCCAGGCCTCGTCGTCGGCGCGCCCTCCCGGCCTTGGGCTCGGGCCTAGCCTGTTGCCCATGACGACGCAGCTCCCGAAGGTCCGGCTCACGCAGTACGCCGCGGGTGGTGGCTGTGCGTGCAAGGTCCCGCCCGGTGAGCTCGAACGGGTGTTGGCGCACCTGCCCGGCGGCCGCGCGGGCGGCAGCGGGGTGGGCGAGCTGATTGTCGGTCTCGAGCACGGCGACGACGGTGCCGCCGTACGCATCGACGACGGACCCGAGGGCCGGGCCGTGATCGCGACGGCCGACTTCTTCACCCCGGTCGTCGACGACGCCTACGACTGGGGCCGGATCGCGGCGGCGAACGCGCTCTCGGACGTCTACGCCATGGGCGGCGAGCCGCTGCTCGCCGTGAACCTGCTGGCCTGGCCGCGCGACAAGATCCCCTTCGAGCTCGCGGCCGAGGTGCTGCGCGGTGGCGCGGACATCTGCCTGGCGGCCGGCACCCACCTCGCCGGCGGCCACAGCATCGACGACCCCGAGCCCAAGTACGGCCTGGCCGTCACCGGGTTCGGCCGGGCCGACCAGCTGCTGCGCAACGACGCGGCCACCCCGGGCACCGCACTGACGCTCACCAAGCCCCTCGGCCTGGGGATCCTCAACAACCGCCACAAGGCCACGGGCGAGCGCTTCGAGCAGGCGGTCGCCGCCATGACCACCCTCAACCGCGACGCGTCCCGGGCGGCCGTCGCCGCCGGGCTGCGCGCGGCCACCGACGTCACGGGCTTCGGGCTGCTCGGTCACCTCTACAAGATGGCGCGTGCGAGCGGGGTCACCGCGGTCGTCGACGCCGGCGCCGTGCCGTACCTCGAGGGCGCCCGCGAGTCCCTCCGCGACGGGTTCGTGCCGGGCGGCAGCCGGCGCAACCTCGACTGGGTGCGGCCCCACCTCGACGCCAGCGTCGCCGAGGACGAGCTGGTCCTGCTGGCCGACGCGCAGACCTCCGGGGGGCTCCTGGTGGCGGGGGAGCTGCCCGGCCACCCGGTCATCGGAGAGCTCGTGCCCGCCGGCGAGTTCCCCCTCGTCGTCCGGTGAGGGATCTGCGAGCATGACTGCGGGCCAGCGGGGTACGGCCGGGCAAGGAAGGGGGCGAGATGACGGGCAGTGAGATGGGCGAGCGGATGCGCAGGACGTTCCTGTCCTGGCCGGTCGTGCGCCAGGTCACCGGCGGCGACCCCCTCGGACGAGGTACGGCGGCCAGGTCCCACCACACCGAGGAGATCACCGCTCGCACCGAGTCCGCGGACCGGGTCGCCCGCAGCGTGTGTCCCTACTGCGCCGTCGGCTGCGGTCAGAAGGTCTTCGTCAAGGACGAGAAGGTCATCCAGATCGAGGGCGACCCGGACAGCCCCGTCTCCCGCGGCCGGCTGTGCCCCAAGGGCGCCGCGAGCAAGAACCTCGTGACCAGCCCGCTGCGCCAGACCAAGATCCGCTACCGCCGTCCCTACGGGACCGAGTGGGAGGACCTCGAGCTGGAGACCGCGATGGAGATGATCGCGGACCGGGTCCTCAAGGCCCGCGACGACACCTGGCAGGAGCTCGACGAGAAGGACCGCAGGGTACGCCGCACCCTGGGCATCGCCAGTCTCGGAGGGGCCACCCTCGACAACGAGGAGAACTACCTCATCAAGAAGCTGTTCACGGCGATGGGCGCATCCAGATCGAGAACCAGGCGCGCATTTGACACTCCGCCACGGTCCCCGGTCTGGGGACCTCGTTCGGGCGCGGCGGCGCCACCGGGTTCCTCCAGGACCTGGCCAACGCTGACTGCATCGTCATCCAGGGCTCCAACATGGCCGAGGCCCACC
>JAOPXF010000041.1 GCA_025965295.1 Nocardioides sp. | reverse complement strand
GGCGACCGCGGCGACCGCGATCGTGGCGGTGCCGCCGACCACCGGCGACCACACCCAGGTGCTCCCCCCGGTCGCAGCTGCCGGGGCCGCCGGGGCTGCCGCGGCGGGCCCGCCCACGACGGCCACTCCCGTGGCGCCGGCACACTCCACCGGCGACCGGCGACGGCGCGCCTTTCCCTGGCTGGTCATCCTCGTGGCGCTGCTGCTCGCGGCGGTCGTCGTCTTCGCCCTCGTCGCCAACGGCGGCGGGGACGAGCCCACGGCCCCGGACCCGGGCCGCACCGGCAAGCCGTCGAAGAGCGCCTCGCAGTCCCAGGAGCCCAGCCAGGAGCCCAGCCAGGAGCCGAGCACCCGCAGTCCGTCGGCGCCCGAGTCGAGCGCGTCCTCGTCGGCCCCCACCGCGCCGTCGAGCTCCGCCCCCACCGAGACCCCGACCGAGTCGCCCTCCGGGACCCCCTCCGACACCCCGTCGCCGTCGGTCCCGGCCTCCGCACCCGCGTCGGCCTCGCCGAGCCCGTCCCGGGCACCGACGTCGTCACCGACCGCCTCGCGGGCGCCGGGCGACCACGATCCAGAGAGGCCAGTTCGATGAGCACCCCACAGCCGACCGTCGGCGGCCGCTACGAGCTCGGCGAGCTCCTCGGCCGCGGGGGCATGGCCGAGGTCCGCAAGGGCATCGACACGCGCCTCGGGCGCGTGGTCGCTGTCAAGCGGTTGCGCACCGACCTGGCGAGCGACGCGACGTTCCAGGCCCGCTTCCGCCGCGAGGCGCAGTCGTCGGCGTCCCTCAACCACCCGGCGATCGTCGCGGTCTACGACACCGGCGAGGAGATGTCGACCGACGGGTCCGACGTCGCCCAGCCCTACATCGTCATGGAGTACGTCGCCGGGCGGACGCTGCGCGACATCATCCGCGAGGGCCGCAAGATCCTGCCCGAGCGCGCCCTCGAGATCACCAGCGGCGTGCTCTCCGCCCTCGACTACAGCCACCGCGCGGGAATCATCCACCGCGACATCAAGCCCGGCAACGTGATGCTCACCCCGAGCGGCGACGTGAAGGTCATGGACTTCGGCATCGCCCGGGCGATGAGCGACGCCTCGTCCACGATGACCCAGACCGCCGCGGTCGTCGGCACCGCCCAGTACCTCTCGCCCGAGCAGGCTCGCGGCGAGACCGTCGACTCCCGCTCCGACGTCTACTCCGCCGGCTGCCTGCTCTACGAGCTGCTGACCGGCCGGCCGCCCTTCATCGGCGACAGCCCGGTCGCGGTGGCCTACCAGCACGTCCGCGAGCCCGCGGCACCCCCGTCCGACCACGACACCGACCTCCCCCCGGAGATCGACGCGATCGTGATGAAGGCGCTCGCCAAGCGCCTCGAGGACCGCTACCAGTCGGCCGCCGCGATGCGCAGCGACATCGAGCGCTACCTCGCCGGCCGGCCGGTGCACGCCGCCGCCGCCCCCGTCCCGACCGCCGCGACCACCGTGGTCCCGGCCGTCCCGCCGGCGTACGACGCGACCTCGGTCCGCCCCGCGCTGCCGCCCGAGGACGACGACGACGACCGGAGCCGCACCGGTCTGCTCGTCGCGCTCGGGCTGCTGCTCGTGCTGATCATCGCTGGCGCGGCGTACCTGCTGCCCCGGATGTTCGAGAGCCCACCCGACCAGGTTGCCGTCCCCAACGTCGTCGGCCTCACCGAGCAGAAGGCGCGGGCCGCGATCGGCGACGCCGGGCTCGCGGTCGCGCTCCCGATCCAGTACGAAGCCAGCGACACGGTGGCGGCCGACCACGTGATCAGCCAGGCGCCCAACCGCGACCAGTACGTCGACCCCGACACGGAGGTGAACCTCGTCGTCTCCACCGGCAAGCCGGAGGTCACGGTCCCGAGCGTGGTCGGGCAGCTCCGCACCGATGCCGCGGCCGCGCTCCGCGACGCCGGGCTCAAGGTGGTCCAGGAGGAACGCGAGTCCGACGAGCGCAAGGGGCAGGTCGTCGAGACGTCCCCGCCCGCCGGGACCCAGGTCGAGGCGAACAGCACCGTCACGATCTTCTACTCAGACGGCCCCGAGAAGGTGCCGGACGTGGTCGGGATGCAGCAGGCCGACGCCGAGAGGGCGATCCGGGACGCCGGTTTCGTGCCCGACGTCGTGCCGTCCCCGAACACCACCGAGCCCAAGGGCACCGTCATCCAGCAGAGCCCGACGGCCGGCCAGACCCCGTCCCAGGGTTCGACGGTCACGATCGTGGTGTCGACGTACGAGGAGCCGTCGGAGTCACCCTCGCCGACGGAGACGCCGACCGAGTCGCCGACGCTGCTGCCGACCGAGTCACCCAGCGTCGACGGCCGGCGCCGGCCGTAGCCCGGGCGGCTAGCGGAGCGGCTCGGCGTAGTTGAGGTCGAGGAGACCGTCGAAGGCGGGTGCGGTGATGGAGTCCTCGACCTGCAGGTCCCAGCCGACGGAGATCTCGGGGTCCGCGGCCTGGTCGCGGTAGACCCGGAGGTAGTCGTCGGTGTCGATCGCGTCGACGAGCGCGCTGGTGCTGCCGACCGCGGAGATCACGTAGGGCTGCGAGTAGGGGAAGCCCTGCAGCTGCACCGCGTTGCCCTCGCACTTGATGCCGGTGGTGGAGACCACCCGCTGTCCCTGGATGGTGACCGCCGAGGCGCCGGCCTTCCACATGGCGTTGACGACCGCCTGGATGTCCTGCTGGTGCACGACGAGGTAGTTGAGGTCGACGGTCGTGGAGTTGATGACGTCCTCGGGGGCGTCGGACAGGGTGACGGTGATGCCCGGTCCGGAGCGGGGCACCAGTCCCGCCGGGTCCTCGAGCCTCTCGATCTTGCGCTGGTAGCGCTTGACCTCACGGTCGTCGACCGACTTGGTGAGGGTGGCGACGTCGGCGTTCAGATCGGTGACCCGCTGCTTGAGGGCGTCGTAGTCGTCGGCCTCGTTGCTGACCAGGGAGGCGAGGTCCGTGTAGCGACCGGGGCGCAGGTCGGTGCCCTCGCTGTTCTGGGCGCTGACGACGAAGAGCCCGCCACTCAGCAGGATCACCAGCGGGGTCCCGATCCGCCAGGCGGCCCAGCCCCGGCGCGGCGGGCGCGGGGGGTCCGGGGCGTCCTCTGTGGGCCGCGCGTGGGATCCGGGAGTCACGCGGACTAAGGTAGCCCGCGACCGGTGACGTCACGTCATGGGAGCACGTCTCGATCCGAGGAGCAGCACAGTGTCCAAGCCGAAGGCCAAGCAGCACGACTTCCTCGCGCCCGTCCGGGGACCGGTGTTCAGCGTGCGGTTCGTGCTTGCCCTGGTGCTGATCGTCGTCGGAATCGCCTGGATCGCCTACTACTACCTCGCGGTCCGCACCGACCCGACCCTGATCGACCCTCCCGCTAGCGGCGGCCCGAAGTTCCTGGCCGACCTGGAGAAGTGGAACTACCTGATCGGCTTCGGTGCCCTGATGATCGGGCTGATGATCAGCGCCCACCCCGACACCCCGCTCGGCCGCGGCCGCGGCGTCGTGAGCGGCATGCTCGGCTGCTTCCTGGTCGGCCTGCTCTGGATCTGCACGTTCTACATGATCAGCGGCCCCAACCTCGACAAGGTCGCGGTCTTCAACGACCTCGGCCAGTACAACCTGCTCGTGGGCATCTGCTTCATGGCGGTCGGCTTCACCTTCGCCACCCGCTGGGAGTGAGCGGAGCCGCGTCAGCGGATCCGCCATTGGTGGTCGAGCAAGCGGCGCGACTGAGGAACGAAGTCGCGATCCGCGTGTCGAGACCGGTGAGGCAAGAGCAACCGGTGGAGCACGCCACGACCCGACACCGACGCCGGTCCGCCCCCTGGGGCGGGCCGGCGTTCGTGCACAGCTGGGGACAAGGTTGTGGAGAACTACCCCGGTGTAGTTCTCCACAGGTGAGTGCACAGCTGTGGACAACGCTGACCCGCCCGAAAGTTTCGGGCGGGTCAGCGTTGGTTGGGGGTCAGGCCAGGGCGGCGGTGCGGAGCACGGTGGCGACCACGAGCGCCACGGCCAGGGCGCCGAGGCCGGCGGACTGCCAGGCCGTACGGCGGGCCCGGGGCGCGTAGAAGAGCACCAGTGCGATCAGTCCGCCGCCGAGGAAGCCGCCGAGGTGTCCCTGCCAGGAGATGCCGCGACCGAAGAGCGTGAACGCGACGTTGATGCCGATCCACAGCAGCAGCTGCTGGACGTTGCCGCCGACCTTGATCGCCAGCACCAGCAGGGCGGCCATCAGGCCGAAGATCGCGCCCGACGCCCCGAGCGTCGAGCCGCCCTCGGGTGCCAGCCAGTAGACCAGGACCGAGCCGGAGAGCGCGGAGAGCAGGTAGAGCGCGAGGAAGCGCGCCCGCCCGATGGCGATCTCGAGCTGCGGGCCGAGCACCCACAGGGCGAGCATGTTGAAGCCGATGTGCCAGATCTCGACGTGCGTGAAGGCGCTGGTCATCAGCTGCCAGTAGGCGCCGTCGGCGACGCCGGGCACCCAGTCGCGGCCGGCGGCCGCCGTGCACACGGCCTCGCTGGTGATCCGCGGGAAGTACTGGTCGGGCCGGTCGGCCGGGATGCAGCGGCCCACCGGCAGGAGCGCCAGCCGGTTGTACCAGGTGCTCGCCCCGCCGCCGGTGGCCAGCAGGAACAGCCAGACGGCGGCGATGACCGCGATGATCGCCATCGAGGTGGTGCTGGCGTCGGTGGGCCGCAGCCCGCCGTACGCCGTGCGGCCGCTGCGCGTGGACTTCGCACCCTCGGCGATGCAGGAGGGGCACTGGAACCCCACCGCCGCGTCGCGCATGCAGTCCGGGCAGATCGGCCGGTCGCAGCGCTGGCAGCGGATGTAGGACTCGCGCCCGGGGTGCCGGTAGCAGGTCGGCACCCCGGCCGCGGGAGTCTGGCTCATGCTCAGCTGCGGACGATCTCGACGCTCTCGATGACGACCGGCTCCGCCGGACGGTCACCGGGACCGGTGGGGACCTTGCCGATGGCGTCGACGACGTCGCGCGAGGCCTGGTCGGCGACCTCGCCGAAGATCGTGTGCTTGAAGTTCAGCCACGTGGTGGGGCCGAGGGTGATGAAGAACTGCGAGCCGTTGGTGCCCGGGCCGGCGTTGGCCATGGCCAGGAGGTACGGCTTGTCGAAGACGAGCTCGGGGTGCGGCTCGTCCTTGAAGGTGTAGCCCGGGCCACCGGTGCCGGTGCCGAGCGGGCAGCCGCCCTGGATCATGAAGCCACCGATGATGCGGTGGAAGCCGAGGCCGTCGTAGAACGGGCCGGTCGAGCCGTTCCCGGCGTCGTACGCCTTGGTTCCCTCGGCCAGGCCGGTGAAGTTCTCGACCGTCGCCGGGGCGTGGTCCGGAAACAGGTTGAGCGTGATGTCGCCCAGGTTGGTCTTCAAGATGGCCTGCTGGTCAGCCATGACTGCCTCTCGCGGTTTGTGGGTACGTCTGTGGTACGTCGATCGTGTCTGTGCGCCCCGATCCTCGCACGCGGCCCAAGGTGCCCGCGCTGGCCGGGTGGGGTGAGACATGATCGAATGGAAGCCACACGACGAGAAGGAAGTGTCACGCCCATGGGCCTGCGCAAGAAGAAGTCCCTCATCGACCAAGCCTCCGACTACGTCGAGGCGGTCCGTCCCCAGCTCGAGTCCGCGGTCGAGACCGCCCGGGACGCCGCCAAGGACGCCCGCGACCGGGCCCTCCCCCTGATCGCGGACGCCCGCGAGAAGGCAGCCCCCTACCTCGCCGACGCGCGCGACAACGCCGGCACGGCCCTGGCCGACGCCCGCGACAAGGCGGCGCCCTACCTCGCCGACGCCCGGGCGAAGGCTGCCCCGGTGGTGGCGGCCGGTGCGGCGATGGCGGCCGACAAGGCCTCCGCCGGTGCCAGCCTGGCCGCCGAGAAGGCCGCGGCGGGTCGCGACCTGGCCACCGCGAAGGTCGCCCAGCTCAAGGGCGAGCCCGAGCCCAAGAAGGGCGGGAAGCTCAAGAAGATCCTGCTCATCACCGGCATCGCGGCCGCGCTCGGCTTCGTCGCCAAGAAGCTCCAGAGCGGCGGCTCCTCCGACAACTGGCAGTCGTCGTACGTCCCGGCCCCGGCTCCGTCGGCCGCCAAGCCGGCCGCCCCGTCGAGCCCGGCCGCTCCCGCCAAGCCTGCGGCCGCCGCCAAGCCGGCGGCGCCGAAGGCGGGTGCCGCGGACGGCGCCGACGACACCGGCGGCTCCTCGCCCGACGAGGCCCTCGCCGACCAGGCCGAGGCCCCGCACGCGGTCACCACGCCGGACGAGCCGGCCGAGGTCGTCTCGATCGAGGACGCGAAGGGCACCGACGACAAGGCCTGAGCAACCGTTGGTCGAGGAGGTTGCGCTGGCAACCGTCTCGAAACCCGGTGAGGCGAACAGCAACCTCACCCGAGCCGGCCGGAGGGGAGATCCTCCGGCCGGTTCTGCTCGATCCACTCGTCGATCCGCTCCCACCAGCCGAAGAGCCAGTCGATCCGGGCCTCGCGGCCCTCGGGGATCTCGGCGCGCGGGACCGTCCACCAGCGCATGATGATGCGCTTGTCCATCGGCAGCTCGCGCCACAGGTCACCGACCGTCAGCAGGTGGTCGAGCCCGGTGTGCGCGACCATGAGGACGTCGGCCTCAGGCGCCGCGTCCAGCGCGGCGAGGAACCCGCCCGGCCTGGGCGCCAGCACGTTGGTCATCGCCTCCGCCCGGACCGCCATCCGCTCCATGCCGAGCTTGCGCAGCCGGTCGATGGCCCGCTGCCGGCGCCGGGGCGTGAAGTTGCCGCCCTCCGGGAAGATCACGAACGCGTCGTTCTCGTCCAGCCCGCGCGCCAGCGCCGCGATGTGGGACTCGAAGTCCTCCCCGGGCCCGGGGTTCGTGGAGATGAAGCGCGCGGGGATGCGGCGCAGCACCACGTCGATCATGGGGTCCCAGGCCAGGGTGTCCTTGAGGACGACCCGCGGCTCGCGGTTGTACCAGTGCATGAGCGCGTGGATCAGCGTGAACGAGTCGCCCGGCCCGGCGTGCCGGCAGCAGACGAGCAACGGCCGCCCCGGGTGGGCGTCCGGGGCCGGGCCGTCGGTCTCGATCGAGAGCCGCAGCACCCGCCTGGCCTCCCGAAAGAAGACCCACATCACGATCTGGACCAGGTCGTAGTGGATCCCCTCGAAGTACGGCGTGCGGATCTTCCAGCCGAAGCCCGAGGCGATCCAGAGCCCGAGCAGCACGACGAGCAGCACCGTCTCGCAGGTCAGGTAGAGGATGACGACCCACAGCAGCCGCAGCGCCCGCCAGCGGCCGGGCAGGATCGGCGAGAGCGCCGCGGCGGCGATCAGCCACAGCGGCAGCGTCACCCAGACCAGCACGGTCAGCACCACGAGGGCCGGCGCGACGACCAGGCGCCGGATGACCCAGATCACGGCAGGTCCGTGAGCCCGTCGAGGTAGTCGACGGATGCGTCGTACGTCGCCTCGATCCGCTGCTCGACCGACGAGAAGTCCCGGGTGCCGAAGAGGCTGTCGTCGCGGGCCGACGTCCCGCGCGCGGGCAGCACGTGGGCCACGACGTCGTCGGGGAGCTCGGCCATCTCGCGGTTGAAGCGGTGCCGGCGCGCGATCTCGAACGACACCCGGGCCACCTCCCAGGGCCGGCGGGGCACCGTGAGCGGTCGGTCCATCCGGCCGACCTGGAGCACGAAGATCCGGGTGGCGCCGAGCTGGACGGCGCGGCCGACGGGGATCGAGTTCACGATGCCGCCGTCGAGGTAGTGCTCGTCGCCGACCTTGGCCGGCGGCAGCAACCCGGGTACGGCGGCGCTCGCGACCACCGCGTCCACCACCGGGCCGGAGTCGAACCAGTGCTCGGCCGCGCGCTCGATGCTCGCCGCGCACACCTGGAAGCGGACCGGGAGCTCCTCGAACGTGATGTCGCCCAGCTCCTCGACCAGCCGCTTCTTGATCGGCGCGGAGGAGTAGAGGTGGGTGCCCGTCGAGACGGCGCGGCGCACGGAGCGCAGCGCCCGGTCGCCGTACACCTCGTGACCGCTCTCGCTGGCGCCGCGCCAGAGCTCCGTGAGCCGGTCGACCACGCCGATCGTGGGGTCGCGGGCCACCATCGCGCCGTTCAGCGCGCCGACGCTGGTGCCGAGCACCAGGTCGGGGCTGACGCCGCGCTCGAAGAGCGCGCGCACCATGCCGACCTCGACCGCGCCGAGGACTCCACCGCCACCCAGCACGAACGCGGTCGTCATCTCATCGCCCCCGATAGTCCGTGACGATCCCGGGATGGTTTCGGCTCGGGAAAGCCCATTTCGTCACGGACTATGCCGCCGTGGCGAGCTCGGGGTGCTCGGCCCGCATCCGCTGGGTGACCCGGTGCTCGACCCAGAAGATCAGCAGCGGGATCAGGCCGGCGACCAGCGCCAGGATCGTGAAGCCGGCGCTCCAGCCCGCCCTGCGGGAGAGGAAGAACGCCACGACGACGTAGATCATGAACATCCAGCCGTGCACGGCCCACAGGATGCTGGCGGACTCCCCGAACTGCTGGAGGCTGCCGCCCTCGGCGGCGAGGTACTTCAGGGGCAGCGCCACCAGGGAGCAGAACGCGAGCAGCACGCCCACGACGATGGCCAGCACGCGGTAGGCGTTGAAGAGGTTCCTCACGCGTCCGACACTACTGGCCGTCCGCGGTCGTGCCCGCGGGCTCCGGCTCGGTGGCCTCGCCGAGAGTGGGCTGGGTCTCCCCGGGCTCGAGCTCGTCGCGCATCCAGCGGACCCACACGAAGAGCGCGAACGCCGCGAAGAACCACCACTCGATCGCGTAGAGCAGGTTGCGGACCGCGGTGAACGTGCCCGCGTCCGGGAGCTGCTCGAGGGTGGCGGGGGCGAGCCCCTCGGTGCCGTCGTTCACGGCGGTCGGCCCGGTGGGCCATGCGCCGGGGGCCACGTCGTCGGCGACCACGACGTACGCGCCGTAGAGGTCCTGGTCGACGTGTTGGATCACGTCGGCGATGCGCAGCTGCGGGAGTACGTCGTCGGTCGGGTCCGGGTCGGCCTCGCCGGTGCCCTGGGGCGGCTGCAGCCAGCCCACGAGCGCACCGCGGCCGGTGGGTGCGGCCGGCGCGTCGGCCGGGTCGTCCACCCAGCCCCGGACGACCGGTATCGCCGGGTCGCTCGCGCTGCCGATCGCCAGCGGGGTCACCACCCAGTAGCCCGCCACGCCGTCGTGCTCGCGCCCGGAGACGTAGACGGTGCCGCCGGGGACCCAGGTCCCCTCCACCACGACCGGCTGCCCGATCTTCGTGCCCGGGAACGGGTCGTCGGGCCCGATCACGTCGTCCAGGTCCACGGGGTCGAGCCGGGTCAGGTCGACCGCCTCGTGCGCGCGCCGGGTGTGCCACGCGTCGTACTGCCAGACGCCGAGCCCCACCGCGGTGGCGGTCAGCACCAGCGCCAGGAGGTGGATCGCCCAGTAGCGCGGGGCGAGCAGCGTGGGCACGCCTGCCAGTGTACGAACGCCGACCTGTCGGAAACTTTCGGGCGGGTCAGCGTAACTGGTATGACCACTTGACCACCGGCCGGTGGTGGTCCTACGGTGCTGGACATGGCCCTCCAGCCCGTGAACCGCCGCTCCGTGCCCGACGAGGTCTTCGACCAGGTGCTGGCCGAGGTCGTCGACGGCGAGCTGGAGGCGGGTGCGACGCTGCCCAGCGAGCGTCGGCTCGCCGAGGTGCTCGACGTCTCCCGCCCCGCCGTGCGCGAGGCCCTGCAGCGGATGACCCAGACCCGACTGCTCGAGGTCCGGCACGGGGGCGCCACGACCGTGCGCGACTTCCGGCGCTTCGCCGGGCTCGACCTGCTGCCCCGCCTGCTGGTGCGCAAGGGGGTGCTCGACGCTGCCGTTGCCCGCAGCATCCTCGAGGCCCGCCTGGTCGTCGGTCCCGGGGTCGCCGCCCTGGCCGCCCAGCGCGGGGGCCCGGCCCTGGCCGCCACCCTCACCGAGGCCGTGGACGCCCTGGCCGCGACCGACGACGACGTGGAGCGCCAGCTGCACGCGCTCGGCTACTGGGACCTCGTCGTCGACGGCGCAGACTCGCTCGCCTTCCGGCTGATGTTCAACAGCCTGCGGGCGGCCTACGAGCCCGCCATCGAGGCGCTCGCGGCGGTGATGGCCGAGGAGGTCGGCCAGGTCGGCGCCTACCGCGTCCTGACCGCCGCGATCGGCGAGGGCGACCCCGACACCGCGCGGGCCGCCGCCGAGCGGGTGCTGCGCCCGGCCACCACGAGCCTGCTCACCGCCCTCGAAGCCCTCGAGGAGACCCCGTGACCAGGCCCTCCCCCGAGATCGAGCAGCTGGCCTCCCAGCGGCTCGCGGCCGACGAGCAGCGGATCACCGGCTCCCGCCGTACCAACGTGAGCCTGGGTGCCGCCTGGCGGTCGTTCCTGCACGCGCCGTCACCCTGGATGATCGGGGCCTTCCTGGCCGGCTCGGTCGTCGCCCGCGTCGTCGTGGGCGGCGGCTCCCTGTGGGAGCTCGCCATCCCGGCCGCGCTGGTGGCGCTGTTCCCCGTGATCGAGTGGGTCATCCACGTGGTGATCCTGCACTGGCGCCCGCGCCGGGTCGGCCCGGTGGCGGTCGACTCCCTGCTGGCCCGCAAGCACCGCGAGCACCATGCCGACCCGCGCGACATCCCGCTGGTCTTCATCCCGTGGCCAGCGCTCGCCTGGCTGCTGCCGGCGTACGTCGGGGTGGCGCTGCTGGCGATGCCGTCGCTGCCGAGCGCGCTGTCGCTGCTGGTGTCGGTCTACGGCCTCAAGCTCGGCTACGAGTGGACGCACTACCTGGTGCACAGCGACTACCGGCCCGTCTCGCGCTGGTACCGCTCCGTGTGGCGCAACCACCGGCTGCACCACTACAAGAACGAGCACTACTGGTTCACCGTGACGAGCGCCGGCACCGCCGACCGGCTCTTCGGGACCTACCCCGACGCCGCGAGCGTCCAGACCTCTCCGACCGTCAAGCGGCTGCACGCCCTCGAGAACGGCTGAGGCTGGCACGATCGGGCCCGTGAGCATTCACCACCTCAACTGCGGCTCGATGCGGCCGCGCGGCTCGTTCGGCGGCCGGGTGTCCCCGGACCGGATGGTCGCCCACTGCCTGCTCGTCGAGCGGCCCGGCGGGCTGCTGCTCGTCGACACCGGATTCGGCACCGCCGACGTCGCCGACCCCGGCCGGCTCGGGCAGCCGTTCGTGGGCGTCGTACGTCCCGCCCTCGACCGGGCCGAGACCGCGCTCGCCCGGGTGCAGGCCCTGGGGCACAGCGCCGACGACGTCACCGACATCGCGCTCACCCACCTCGACCTCGACCACGTCGGCGGGATCGGCGACTTCCCGCGGGCCCGGGTCCACGTCTTCGGCGACGAGCTGGACGCCGCCCTGCACCCCACGTTCCGCGAGAAGCAGCGCTACGTCTCCGCCCAGTGGGCGCACGGCCCGAGCTGGCAGCGTCACGAGGCGCACGGCGACGACTGGTTCGGCTTCACCTCGGTCACCGCGCTCGGGGACGACGTGGTGCTGGTGCCGCTGCGCGGGCACACCCGGGGCCACTGCGGGGTCGCCGTACGCCGCCCCGACGGCGGGTGGCTGCTGCACGCGGGCGACTCCTACTTCCACACCAGCGAGAAGGAGACCCCGCCGAGCCCGCCCGTCGGGCTGCGGGTCTTCCAGCGGCTGCTCGAGGTCGACCACCTCCAGCGCACCCACAACCAGGAGCGGCTGCGTGAGCTGTACGCCGGCCACCGCGACGAGATCACGATCTTCTGCGCGCACGACGTCTCGGAGTTCGAGGCCCTCGCCACCCCCGTGGGTTGAGGAGGTTGCGCCAGCAACCGTCTCGAGACCCGGTGCCGGAACCGCCTACAGGCCGGAAGGCTCCGGGATCGGCACCACCTCGTCACAGACCCCGAACGGCAGCGTCTCCAGGAGCGTCAGCCGCGCGGCGATCGGCGGGCGCGGCACCGAGTAGCCGATCCGGCCGGTGGCCGGGTCGCCGACGCCGGACTCGAACCCGTCCGCGAACGCCGGCGCCGGGGTCGCCGGCCAGTCGTCGGCCAGGCGCAGCCGGTCGAAGAGGTCCGCACGGCCGGCCGCCATCCGCACCGTCGCCAGATGGTCGCCGAACGCCACCGCGAAGGCATCGAGCGGGTCCAGGTCCGTGACGTCGTACTCCGCGAGCACCGCGTCCTGGTCCTGCTGGGTCGCGTCCGGGCCAAGGGCGTCGGCCAGTGGCACGCAGCCACGCCGGGCGTACGTCGCCTCCGTCGGCTCGGTGACCAGGCCGACGAGCGCGGCGTCGGTCGCCCAGCTCTCCGCCCCGTCCGCGGTCGTCCCGGAGAGCACCAGGTGCTCGGTCTCGTCGACCTCCGCACCGGCCAGCGGACCGACGCCGTCGCGCACTGCCCTGGACACCGCGGTCATGTCGAGGTCCTCGCGGAAGCCGAGCACGTAGCCGCTGCCGTCCGGCCCGGTGAAGTGGGCCTCCCAGTCGACGTCGTCCTGCGTGAAGCCGTAGTCGAGCATCAGCTCGGAGTTGTCGTCGCGCAGCAGTCCCTGGGCGAGCAGCGGCGCCTCGGTCTCGGCACGCCGCCAGAAGTCCGACCGGTCCGCCATCGGGTCGTCGCTCGTCAGGTCGGGTACCCCGAGCTGGGCGCGGATCTCGTCGAGGTCGGTCACCGTCAGCGTCGTCGCGGTGGCGGGGACCAGGGGCAGCACCGCGGACGCCGGCTCCTGCCCCGCGTCGTACGACGGCGTGCCGGCCAGGCGCGGCGGGGGCCCACTGGGCTCGACATCGGGCGGCGGCACGTCGCGGCACCCGGTCAGCGCGAGCGCCAGCAGGAGCGATGCGGTGACCCGGGTGCGCATGTCCACGGAGCCTAGAGGTTTGAAGAGGGTGGCCGAATGGCACCCTCTGGTAACCCAGCCCTGTCACGAGAGGCACCACGCATGCACTCCTCGCCGTCGTCGCGTCGCCCGGCACGTCACACCGCCCTGCTGCTGGCCGCCCTGGCCCTGGCGCTCTCCGGGTGCTCCTCCTCGGACAACGACAGCGACGGGAGCCCGGCCGCCACCAACACGCCCGGCACCAGCTCGACCCCGGATCCCTCGCCCACCGAGGACGCGCAACCGTCCGCCCTCGAGGCCGAGGCCGAGGGTGGTGGGACACTCTGTTCCGCGCGGACCGCCCGGCACCAGAAGGTCTCGCTCTACGACCCGATCGCCAGCGCGCACGGCGACCTGACGATCACCGACGTCAGCGCCACCGGCTCGGACGTCGCAATCCTCGACGCCGAGGGTGTCGTGGTCACCGCGCGTCCCGCGTTTGGTCCCGGTGTTTTCATCGGGGGCGCATGGCCGATCCCCGACAAGCCGCTCGCCGGCAAGACCGACCTCTCGACCCGCACCGACCTCGTTGGCATGAAGGTCGCCGACGGGGGGCGGGTTCTGCCGCTGGTCCGCGTCGAGGTGAACCCGCACAGCGAGCTGATCGGGATCCGGCTCACCTACACCTGGGGCGACGGCACGGACACGGCCAAGGTGGTGCTCCCCGTGCACACCCGGTTCGCCGCCCGGACGTGTTGAGCGGCAGCAGATGATCGTTGTTCTGTGGAGCCTAGGGGACTCGAACCCCTAACCCCCTGCTTGCAAAGCAGGTGCGCTACCAATTGCGCCAAGGCCCCGCGGTGTGGTCTCGACAAGCTCGACCACCGAAAACAGTAGAGCTCGACCACCGAACAGTCTCGCTCGACCGCCGATGAGTCTGGGTCAGGCCTTGTCGATGTTGTCGGTGGCCTCGGCCCAGAGCGCCTGCTCGGAGCGGCCCTCGTCGATCTTCTTCTTGGCGAAGACGGCGCCGGCGGCGGCCAGCAGGACCAGGAGGAACTTCTTCATCGGGTGGCTCCCAGGGATCGGGTGGTGCCTGACGGAACGGTGGGTGGTGGGCCTAAGAGGACTTGAACCTCTGACCTCTTCCTTATCAGGGAAGCGCTCTAACCGTCTGAGCTATAGGCCCGTGACGCGGCCGAGGAGCTCGACCGTGCCGGGGTGGCCGCCGAGCGGCCGAGGGGGACATTACCGCACCGCGGAGCGGCCGGACAAAACGGGATGAGACCCCCGAGGATGTGCCTAGCGGTCGTCCTCGGCGAGGGTGACCTCGACGCCGCCGAGCAGCGCCGCGGCCATGTTGTAGAGGAACGCACCGAGCGTCGCGATCGCCGTGAGCAGGACCACGTCGATGACCGCGACCAGCATCGTGAAACCGATGACGCGAGAGGTGCCGATGTAGTCGCGGACGTCGAAGGTGCTGGAGTCCTTGCCACCCACGATGTCCTGCACGGTCTGGTTGATGGAGTCCCAGACACCGGCGGCGCCGAGGACCGACCAGACCATCATCACCGAGACGACCGTGACGACGCCGAACGCGATCGACAGCAGGAACGCGGTCTTCATCACCGACCACGGGTCGATGCGGGAGAGCCGCAGCCGCGCCCGGCGGGGCGGGCGGCCCGAGGTGGCGGCCTTCTTGGCCGCCGACCGGGACTCCGGGTTGGCGTTGGCCCGGTGCACGTCGGCGGCGTTCGAGAGCTTGGCCTGGATGCGCTCCCCCAGGGGGGCACGCACCGAGGTGTCCTCGTTGCGGTCGCGGTCGAGCCCGGCGCGCGTCGACGTGCGCTCGGCGGGGCGCTCGGTCATCAGGCCTCACTCTCCCCGGTGGTGTCGGGCTCGGTGGTGTCGGGCTCGGTGGTGTCGGCGGACTCCTCGATTGTTGCACTCGTGTCGACATCCTCCGATTCGACCGCGACGTCCGTGCCCGCCTCGGGGGCCTCGTCCTCCTCCTTGGCCTCGACCGACCTGGCCACGACGGCGACCGCGTCGCCCGGCTTCGGCGTCACGAACTTCACGCCCATCGTGGAGCGCCCGGTCGCCCGGAACTCGTCGTTGATCGGGCTGCGCACGACCTGACCGTTCTGGGTGATCGACAGGATCTCGTCGCCCTCGACCACGATGAAGGCGCCGACCAGGACCCCGCGCTCCTCGTTGGCGAGCTTCATCGCCTTGATGCCGATCCCGCCGCGCGACTGGAGGCGGTAGTCGGAGATGCGGGTGCGCTTGGCGAAGCCGCCGTCGGTGATCGTGAAGACGTACTGCTCCACGACGTCGGGCAGCTCGCCCGCCTCGGTGGACTCACCCGCGGCCGACGCGGCGGCCTCGGCGGCCTCCTCGGCGGCGACCTGCTCGGCACGGATGACCGACATCGACAGCAGCGAGTCGCCGGCACGGAACTTCATGCCGGAGACGCCCGAGGTGGCGCGGCCCATCGGCCGGAGCTGGGTGTCGTCGGCGCGGAACCGGATCGCCTGGCCCTTGCGGGAGACCAGCAGGATGTCGTCGTCGGCGTTGACCAGCTCGGCACCGATCAGCTCGTCGTCGTCCTCGCGGAAGTTGATCGCGATGACGCCGGCCTGGCGCGGGCTGTTGTAGTCGGCGAGCCGGGTCTTCTTGACCAGACCGCTGCGGGTGGCCAGCACGAGGTACGGCGCCTGTTCGTAGTCGCGGATCGCCAGCACCTGGGCGATGTCCTCGTCGGGCTGGAAGCTGAGCAGGCCGGCGACGTGGCCGCCCTTGGCGTCGCGCGACGCCTCGGGCAGGTTGTAGGCCTTGGTGCGGTAGACCCGGCCGGCGGTCGTGAAGAACAGCAGCCAGTGGTGGTTGGTCGTGGAGATGAAGTGCTGGACGACGTCGTCGCCGCGCAGCGTCGCGCCGCGCACG
>JAOPXF010000515.1 GCA_025965295.1 Nocardioides sp. | reverse complement strand
TGCTCGTCGTCGAGCGCGGCATGGCGGGCTTCGAGCGCGGCCGCAACCTCGACAAGATGGGCATGAAGGCGCAGGACACCGCCGAGCTCTTCTTCGACAATGTCGAGGTCCCCAAGGAGAACCTCCTCGGCGAGGAGGGCTCCGGCTTCATCTCGCTGATGATGAACCTGCCCCAGGAGCGGATCTCGATTGCCGCCATGGCCGTGGCCGCCTGCGAGCACGTGCTCACGCTGTGCCTGGACTACGCCAAGCAGCGCGAGGCGTTCGGCAGGCCGATCGGCACGTTCCAGCACAACCGCTTCCTGCTGGCGGAGATGGCCACCGAGGCCCACATCGCCCGCGTCTTCGTCAACGACTGCGTGCTGAAGCTCAACGCCGGTGAGGTCGACACCTCCCTCGCCTCGATGGCGAAGTGGTGGACCACCGAGCTCCAGAAGAAGTTCGTCGACCAGGGCGTCCAGCTGCACGGCGGCTACGGCTACATGATGGAGTACCCCATCGCCAAGGCGTACGTCGACAGCCGCATCCAGACCATCTACGGCGGCACGACCGAGATCCAGAAGGAGATCATCGGCCGGTCGCTCGGTATCTGAGCGGGGCCGCTCCCGACCCCCCTAGACTCCCGCGATGGACCTGGACGAGTACCTCACCTCCGACGCGACCACGCTGGCCGGGCTGGTGGCCGGCAAGGAGGTCACTGGCGCCGAGTTGCTGGCGCTGGCCCGGGAGCGCTGCGACGCGGTGAACCCGGCACTCAACGCCGTCGTCGCGCACCTGACCGAGCCCGCGGACGCCCGGGCCGCCGACACCGCCCTGTCGGGCCCGTTCGCCGGTGTGCCGTTCCTGGTCAAGGACCTCGCGCAGGAGTACGCCGGGTTCCCGACCTCGAGCGGCTCGCGGGCGCTGGCCGGCGACGTCGCTCAGGAGCACGCCCTGGTGACCCAGCGCTTCCTGGACGCCGGCCTGGTCGTCTTCGGCAAGACGAACACCCCGGAGTTCGGCGCGAAGGGCATCACGGAGCCCGAGCTCTGGGGAGCCGCCCGCAACCCCTGGAACGTGGCGCACACGCCCGGCGGGTCGTCCGGCGGCTCCGGCGCCGCGGTCGCGGCCGGCATCGTGCCCGCCGCCGGCGCGAACGACGGCGGCGGCTCGGTCCGGATCCCCGCGGCCTGCAACGGCCTGGTCGGGCTCAAGACCAGCCGTGGTCTCGGCCCGTACGGCCCCCAGACCGGGGAGCCGATGTTCGGGATGGTCACCCAGGGCGTCGTCTCGCGCACCGTCCGGGACAGCGCCGCGCTGCTCGACGCGATCGTCGGCCCCGACCCGGCGGCGGGCTACCAGGGCGCCCGGCCCACGACGCCCTTCGCCGAGCTCGCCGGGCAGCGACCGGGCACGCTGCGGATCGGCTACTCGGCCAGGTCCGCCATCAACGCCAGCCCCGACCCCGAGGCGGTGGCCGCGATGGAGTCCGCCGCCGCGCTGCTCACCGAGCTGGGCCACCAGGTCGAGGAGGTCCCGCCGCCGTACGACGACGAGGCACTCGCGCGCGACTTCCTCACGATCTGGTTCGCCCAGCTGCACGGCCAGGTCGTCGACGTGAAGAGGCGTCTCGGATCACCGGACAGCCACTTCGAGGCGGACACCCTGGCGTGCGCCGAGCTGGGCCGGGCCGCCGGCATGGACGCCCTGCTCACGTCGCTGATGAACGTCAACGGCTACATCCGTTCCCTCGCCGGTTTCCACGAGACCCACGACGTCTTCCTCACCCCCACCCTGGCCAAGCCGCCTCTCGAGGTCGGCGCCCTCGCCTCCTCGACAGCCCTCCAGACGGCGTCGAGGGTCGTGGCGAAGGTGCGCGCCGGCAAGCTGCTCGCGGCCTCGGGGATCCTCGACCAGCTGATCACCGACAACCTCGGCTGGGTGCCCTACACCCAGCTCGCGAACCTGACGGGGCGGCCCGCGATCAGCGTGCCCCTGCACTGGACCGCCGCCGGCCTGCCGCTCGGCGTCCAGCTGGTCGGCCCCCTGGGTGCCGACGGGCTGCTGCTCCAGCTGGCCGCCCAACTCGAGGAGGCGCGGCCGTGGTTCCACCGCTACGCCAAGCTGGACCCGGTGCTGTCCGCGAGACGCTGACGCCGTACCGCGACCTGTAGGGGACAGCTGGTCCAGACCACGGAGCCCAACTCGTCGGAGGTGCGCGGCCCTGCACGGCCATTCCCCGCGTCCGCGATGAGAACGAGCCGACGCAGCGGTCAGATCAGGGGAAACCCCGATACCGACTGTCCCCGCCCCGTGATGGAGTGCCCACATGCATCGTCAGATCGCCGGCAAGCTCACCGGCCGCGTGACCAAGTGGATCGTGCTCGCCGCAGTCCTGGTCCTGACAGTTCTGATGTCGGGCCTCGGATCCAAGCTCGCGGACGTGAAGGACAACGAGCAGTCCTCGTGGGTCCCCGCGTCCGCCGAGTCGACCAAGGTCGCCAACCAGCTCTCCGAGGCCGTCGACCCCAACGACATCCCCACGTTCGTCGCCTACCACCGCAGCTCCGGGCTGACCGACGCCGACCTGGCGGCGATCGACGAGCAGGCACGGCAGATCGCAGAGCTCGACGGCGTCACCGAGGCCGGGGTGCTCACGCCCAACGCGGCCGATGCCCTGCGCGCCGCGGGCAAGCCCGCCCCCGATCTGTTGTCGGAGGACGGCGAGGTCGCCTACTCCTACTTCACGTTCAACCTCGGCAAGGACGGCTGGAACAAGATCGCCGATCCGGTCGAGCAGATCAAGGAGATCACCGCCACCGACGGAGTCGACGTCTACGTCGGCGGCTTCGGCGGACAGGCGTACGACTTCATCAACTCCTTCGACGGCTCCCACGTGACCCTGTTGCTGATCACGTTCGTGATGGTCGCGCTCATCCTGATCCTGACCTATCGCAGCCCGCTGCTCTGGATCCTGCCGATCCTCAGCGCCGCCGTCGCCTACCAGATGGCGGGCGGCGTGGTCTACCTGCTGGCGAGGTACGCCGACCTGGTCGTCAACGACCAGTCGCAGTACATCCTCAGCATCCTGGTGATCGGTGCCGGCACCGACTACGCCCTCCTGCTGGTGGCCCGCTACCGCGAAGAGCTCCGCCGTCACGAGGACCGGCACGAGGCGATGGCGTTCGCCCTACACCGCGCGACCCCGGCCCTGCTCGCCAGCGCCGCCACCGTCGTGGTCGGGCTGATGTGCCTCACGTTCGCCGACCTGAACTCGACCGCGAGCCTCGGACCGGTCCTCGCCGTCGGTGTCGCAGTGACCTTCCTGGTCATGGTCACCCTGCTCCCGGCACTGCTGGTCATCTTCGGACGCTGGATCTTCTGGCCGGTCAAGCCGACGTTCGGATCCCCCGAGCCCACGCAGTCCGGGCGCTGGGCACGGGTCGGACGCCGCATCGCCGTCCGGCCGCGGGCCGTCTGGGTGGTCACCGCCGTGGTCCTGCTGGTGGCCTGCCTCGGCCTGTTCAAGCTGGACGCGACGGGTCTCTCGACGGCCGACTCCTACACCGAGAAGTTCGACTCGATCAAGGCGCAGGAGCTGCTCACCGTCCACGGGCTGGCGGACAGCTCCAACACCGTTCAGGTGGTGACCAACGACGACCAGCTCGACGCGACCCGCGAAGCCGTCTCCGCAGTCGACGGGTTGGGCAACACGACCGAGCCCCAGTCGCTCGGCGACCAGCGGTCGTACTTCGAGGCCCCCATCAAGGCCGACATCTCGTCCGAGACGGCGTACTCCATCGTCGAGGCGACCCGCCAGGCAGCCCACGGCGTGACGGGGGCCGACGCCCTGGTGGGCGGCGGGTCGGCGTTCTACCTCGACACCAAGACCGCATCGACGCGTGACAACAAGGTCGTGATCCCGCTCGTCCTGCTCGTCGTCCTGCTGATCCTGATCCTGTTGCTGCGGGCTCTGACCGCACCACTGATCCTGATGCTCACCGTCGTGCTGTCCTTCGGCGCGGCGCTGGGCTTGTCATCCCTGGTCTTCCACTACGTGTTCGGGTTCGCCGGGACGGACGCCGGGTTCCCGCTGTTCTCGTTCGTCTTCCTCGTGGCTCTCGGTGTCGACTACAACATCTTCCTGATGACCCGGGTGCGTGAGGAGACCGCCGTCTTCGGGACCCGCCGCGGGTCGCTGATCGCCCTGGCCTCGACCGGCGGCGTGATCACCTCGGCCGGGCTGGTGCTGGCCGCGACCTTTGCCGCACTGGCGACCTTGCCCTTCGTGTTCCTCGTGGAGCTCGGCACGGCCGTGGCGCTGGGCGTGCTCCTCGACACGATGATCGTCCGCTCGGTGCTGGTCACGGCCCTCAACCTCGACCTCGGGAGCAGGATCTGGTGGCCGAGCAAGCTCGACCGCGGCGACCACGCCGTCGAGGCGCCCGCACCGTCGGAGCCCGAGAGGGCCGGGGTCTGAGACACGACAGAACGAGCGCACGTTTCACCGCGGGGGCCGGGGGAATCCGACCGGCCCACGCCCCGTTAGCCTGAGCATGATGAGCGAGCACCCGACGCCCCAGCAGATCCGCCGCTCACTGGCGCGCGCCGAGCGCGGAGCCGCCCTCGACGTGGCCGAGGCCGAGGTGCTGCTGGCCGCCACGGGCGAGGACCTGGACCGCCTCTGCGCGGCGGCCGCCCGGGTCCGCGACGCCGGCCTGGTCGCGGCCGGGCGGCCGGGGGTCGTGACGTACTCCCCCAAGGTCTTCATCCCGGT
>JAOPXF010000514.1 GCA_025965295.1 Nocardioides sp. | reverse complement strand
CGAGCCGACGCCAGCTGGGCTGGCTGGGCGGGCTGCTCCTGGCGGCCGCGACCTGGGTCCGGCTCGCGGACCTGGGTGTCACCGCCCCCGAGGCCTACACGCTGCCGACGGCGGTCGCGCTGCTCCTCGTCGGGCTCCGCCGTCTCCACGTGGACCCGACCGCGTCCACCCGGCTGGCCCTGGTGCCCGGCCTGGCCCTGGCGACCACACCGTCGCTCCTGTGGGTGCTGGCGGACGACCTGGTCTCGACGCGCGCGGTCATCCTCGGCGCCGCCTGCCTGGCCCTGCTGCTCGCCGGCGCCCAGCTCCGCTGGAGCGCTCCCCTCGTGGTCGGCGCGGCCGTCGGCGGGCTGCTGGTGCTGGCCGAGCTCGCGCCGTACGTCCTGGTCACCCCCCAGTGGATCCTGATCGGCGGCGCCGGGACCGTGCTCACCTTCGTCGGGGTCACGTGGGAGCGGCGGCTGCGGGATCTCCGGCTCGGGATGGCCTACGTCGACCGGCTGCGCTGAGCCCGCTCAGGGGAGCGGTACGCCGATCGCCAGCACGGCGATGTCGTCCCGCGCCTCCTGTCGCTGGAAGTCCAGCACGTCGGCGACCACGGCCTCGACCAGGTCCGCCGCGCTGTCACGGTGGCCGTCGATGACGGCGAGCAGCCGGTCGTCGCCGTACAGGTCGGAGTCGCGGCGCCCCTCGGTCACCCCGTCGGTGTAGAGGAGCAGCAGGTCGCCGGGCAGCAGCCGCACCGAGGTCTCCACGAAGGAGGGATGCTCGAAGACACCGATGAGCGGGCCATCTCCGCCGCACGGCTCGGGTGCGTCGGAGCCCCGGACCAGGAGGGGCGAGGGGTGCCCGCCGGTGCCGAGCACGGCGTACCAGCCGTCGTCGTCGCGGCGCAGCCGGATCAGGGCGACCGTGCAGAAGCGGTCCGTCTCGTGAAGGAGCAGCACCTCGTTGAGCCCCTCGAGCACGCGGCTCGGGTCGTCGTGACTGACCGCGAGCGCGCGCACGGTGTGCCGCATCAGGGCCGTCACCACCGCGGCGTCGACACCCTTGCCGCAGACGTCGCCGATGACCGCCACCCAGTCCCCGTTGCCCACCGGGAAGACGTCGTAGAAGTCGCCGCCCACCTCCATCCCGTCGCCGGCCGGGCGGTAGGCCGCGGCCACGTCGAGCAGCGGGATCGTGGGCGGGGTCGGCGAGATGAGCGTCCGCTGGAGGGTCCGCGCGAGCGAGCGGGCCCGCTCCTCCGCGCTCTCGGCCGCCTCCTTGGCCCGCAGCAGCTCACGTTCGTAGCGGCGGCGTTCGGTGGCGTCGAAGACCGCGAGCCGGATCACCCGTGCCCGGCCCTCCGCGTCGCGGTCGAGGGTCGCGTTGACGAGCACCGGCAGCCGCCGGCCGTCACTGCGGACCAGGTCGAGGGCGATCTCGCGGACGCTGTCGTGGATCTTCAGGGCCGGCGCATAGTGGGTCTCGTGGTAGATCCGGCCGCCGGGCGTGAGCAGGTCGACGAACGAGATCCTCCCGACGATGTCGCCGGCCTCCAGGCCGATCCACGTGCGGAAGGTCGCGTTGCACTTCACAATGACGCCGTCGGGCGTGGTCGACAGGAAGCCGCACGGTGCGCGCTCGTAGAGCTGCACGGGGTCGTCGTAGACGAGCGCCTCCAGGAAGGCCTCGCGGGCCAGGCTCTCGTGGGTCATCGCGACGGGTCCGTCACTCACCCGGGCCGCCGCGGACGAAGGCTGCCATCGCGGCGATCGTCTCGTCGGGGGCACTGAGGTGCGGGCAGTGGCCGGTCGCCTCGAGCGTCGTCATCCGGCTGCCCGGGATCGCGTCGCGGACGTAGGCGCCGACCGCGACCGGCGCGATCAGGTCGTCGGTGCACTGGAGCACGAGCGTCGGCGTCGTCACCCGGGCGAGCTCGGGCCGGGCGTCGGTCAGGAAGGTGACGCGGGCGAACTGGCGGGCCACCGCCGGGTCCATGCGGCAGAAGCTCTCAGTGAGCTCCTCGCCCAGCTCGGGACGGTCGGGGTTGCTCATGATCGCCGGCGCCATCGCGGCCGACCAGCCGAGGTAGTTGCTCTCCAGGGAGTCGAGCAGGTCGAGGATGTCCTCCTCGGCGAAGCCTCCGACGTACGACGTGTCGTCGATGTAGCGCGGGGACGGACCCACCATCACCAGCTTGGCGAACCGGTCGGGCTCGGCGACCTCGGCCAGCGCCCCGATCATGGCCGAGACGGAGTGGCCCACGAACACGACGTCGCGCAGGTCGAGCTCGTGAAGGATCTCGAGGACGTCGTCGGCGTAGCCCTGGAGCGTGGCGTGCCGGACCGGGTCGTAGGCCGAGAGGTCGGACCCGCCGGCGCCCACGAGGTCGAAGAGCACGACCCGGAAGTCGTCCGCGAACGCGGGGGCGACGTGGCGCCACATGTGCTGGTCGCAGCCGAAGCCGTGGGCGAAGACCATCGGCTGGCCGTCGGCCGGTCCCGAGACCGTGACGTTGAACTTCACGGCCGCGTCCACGGTGAGGACCCTAGCCGAGCAGGTCCTCTGACCTGCGGAGACGTCGCTCAGAGCAGCTCGCCCTCGCGGAGCCGGTCGCCGAGCGCCAGGCGCACCATGTCGTCGTACCCCATGGGCTCGAGCTCGACGACCTCCCGGATCGAGTGGTCGGTGACCACGACCTCGGTGTCCATCGACTCGATCAGGTTGCGGCCGGTCGCCACGTCCACCTCGGTCAGGGCCGCGAGGCCGTACGACGACGCCGCGGCCACCACGTCCCCCACGATGCCCTCGTTGACGAGCGGGACCGAGACGACGGGGACGTCCTTGCCGTTCTGGACGACGGACGCGCGACGGAGCATGTCCTCGTAGGTGAGCACCTCCGCGCCGCCGATCTCGAAGCTCCGGCCGAAGGCGTCCTCCCGGTCGAGCACGCCGACCAGGTAGGCCACCGCGTCCGTGAGCGCGATCGGCTGCGTGCGGGTCGCGGCCCACGGTGGCGCGACGAGCAGCGGCAGGCTGTCGACGAGCTGGCGGGTCATCTCCCAGGAGATCCCGCCGTGCCCGACGACGATCGCGGCCCGGAGCACGGTCACGGGGACGCCGCCGCCCCCGAGCAGGGTCTCGACCTCGCGCCGGGAACGCAGGTGCGGCGACAGGTCGGCACCGTCGGCGCCGAGCCCGCCGAGGTAGACGATCTGGCGCACGCCGGCCGTGGCCGCCGCCGCCCCGAACGCCCGCGCACCGGCAGCGTCCTCGGCCTCGAAGTCCTGGGAGGACAGCGAGTGGACCAGGTAGTAGGCGACGTCGACGCCGTCAAGGGCCTTCACCAGGCTGTGCGGGTCGCCGATGTCCCCGGCCACCGCCTGGCCGGCCCCGGCGTACTCCTCGGGACGCCGGGTCATCGCCCGCACCCGGTGCCCTTCGTCGACGAGGGCACGCGCGAGGCTCGCCCCGACGAAGCCGGTGGCTCCGGTCACGAGCACCTGCAGGTCCGACACGACTGCTCCTCCCGGGCCGGACCCGTGTCCGGCGCCTCGTGGAGGGTGCCCGGTGCGCGCCACCTCCATGTGTCGGGAGCGTCGGTGGGCGCGTGAGATGCCACACAGGTGTACCGGTCCCGGGAGCGGGAACGAGAGGACAGCGGGCCACGCACGCGCGGGCCCCGACCTTCGAGAAGCGAGGTACCCGGTGGAACCGAGATGGACCGAGGGACCCGTCGAGCTCACGCTCGTCCGGCACGGCGAGAGCGTCGGCAACCGGGCGGACAACGCCGCCCGCGAGGCCAGCCGGGAGCAGCTCGACCTCGACGACCGCGACGCCGACGTCGCGCTGTCCGACACCGGGCGGGAGCAGGCAGGCGCGCTGGCCGGGTGGATCAAGGGGTCCGGGGTCCTGGGACCGCCCACGCTCGTGATCAGCTCGCCCTACCGGCGAGCGGCCGAGACCGCTGCGCGGACCGCCTCGGCGCTGGGGGTCGACCTGGTGCTCGACGAGCGGCTGCGGGAGCGCGACCTCGGTGTCTTCGACGGCCTCACCGGCGTTGGGATCCGGGCTCGCTACCCCGAGGAGGCGGAGCGCCGGACGAAGGTCGGCAAGTTCTACTACCAGCCGCCGTCCGGGGAGAGCTGGGCCGACGTCACGCTGCGCGTGCGCAGCCTGCTGCAGGACCTGCGGCACGGCTACGACGGGGAGCGGCTGTGGCTGTTCACCCACCAGGCGGTGATCATGAGCTTCCGCTACGTCCTGGAGGGGCTCGACGAGGAGACGCTGCTCGGCATCGACCGGGAGGTGCGGATTCCCAACGCGTCGCTGACGACGTACCGGCGCGACGGCGACCGGCTGGACCTGGTGTCGTTCGCCGACACCGCCGCTGTCGACGCGGCGGACGCCGAGGTCACCCACGAGGAGCCCCAGGCGGGGGCCGGCCATGACGCGTCCTGAGACCCGCATCGTCACCCCGGCCACGCTGCGCGACTGGCCGCTCCCCGAGCCGGGGGCCGGCAAGGAGGCACGGGGCCGCCTCCTCGTGGTGGGGGGCACGGCCGGCACGCCCGGCGCCGTGCTGCTCGCCGGCGAGGCCGCCCTGCGCGTGGGGGCGGGCAAGCTCCAGGTCGCGACCGTCGAGGCGGTCGCCGGTGAGCTGGCCGTCGCCGCGCCGGAGGCGCTCGTGCTCGCGCTCCCGGCCACCGCGGGCGGCGCGATCCACGCGAGCGCGGCGACGCGGCTGGGCGACCCGGCGCGAGACAGCGACACCGTCCTGGTCGGACCGGGGTTCTGCGACCCCGACGACTCCCTCGCACTGATGGAAGCCCTCGCACCCGCACTGGAGACGCCGATCGTCGTCGACGCCCTCGGCTCCGCCTTCCTGACCGAGCACCCCGACGGGCTGCGGCACCTCGGAGGCCGGGCAGTCCTCACCGTCAACCCCACGGAGCTGGCCCGCACCGACGGGTGCGACGACGACGAGGTGAGCAAGGACCCCGGCGCGGTCACCCGGAGGGTCGCCGAGCGATCCGGCGTCGTGGTCGTCTGCGGGGGCACCGAGAAGCACGTGACCGCGCCCGACGGGCAGTCCTGGCTGATCCAGGGCGGCGGGCCCGGGCTCGGGGTCTCCGGGTCGGGGGACGTGCAGGCCGGCTTCGTGGCCGGCCTGCTCGCGAGAGGTGCCGAGCCGGCCCAGGCCGCGGTCTGGGGGGCCTACGTCCATGCCCGGTCCGGGGAGCGCCTCGCCGGAGCGGTGGGCAGGGTCGGCTACCTGGCCAGGGAGATCCCCGCCCAGGGACCGGCGGTGCTGACCGAGCTGGCCTGACCCCCCGGTCAGTGCTGAGCCCAGTCCGCTGAAATGACCCGCGTTCGAGAAACCCGTGGATGATGGGGGCGGGAGGAGGTGATCGGTCGATGAACTTCGGCTCCGAGCTGTTCCGTTGGTTCGTCGAGGCGAGCACCGACGGCCTGTGGCTCCTCGACGAGCGCGGGAACACCCTCTTCGCCAACCGCAGGATGGCGGAGCTGCTGGGCCGCGACTCCGAGGACCTGACCGGGTTCTCGGCGTACGACGCCCATGACGCGGACGGGCGCCACCAGATGGACCTGCACCTGGCCGACATGGTCGCAGGCAGTTCCGGCGAGGAGAACGTCGAGACGTTGCTGGTGCGCCCCGACGGCTCGTCGATCTGGGCGCTGGTCTCCTGGCAGCCCCTGCTCGACGACGACGGCGCCCGGGTCGGCTGGCTGCACCGGGTGGCCGAGTACACCGAGCGCAAGACCCTGCTCGAGACGCTTCGCGAGCGAGAGCACCAGCTCGCCACCGCCCAGCGGATCGCGCACATCGGCAGCTGGGAGTGGGATGTCCCCTCGGACACCGTCGCCTGGTCCGACGAGCTCTACCGGATGTACAACCTGGAGCCTCAGGAGTTCCTCGCGACCTACCAGGGCTTCCTCGACTTCGTGCACCCAGACGACCGCCCGGAGGTCCAGCAGCAGATCGAGTCGACCTTCACGGGCGCCGACGAGTTCTCGTTCGACGCCCGGATCATCCGCAAGGGCGGCGAGATCCGGTGGATCCGCGGCCTCGGGTTCGTCGAGCGCGGACCCGACGGCACGCCGGTGAAGATGGGCGGCACCTCCCAGGACGTCACCGACCTCGCCCGGGCCGACCACCTCGCCGCGGAGGCCACGCGGCGGCTCGAGCTGCTCCGGACGATGGCGACCGCGGCCAACCAGACCAACAACCTGACCGAGGCCCTGCAGCTCGCCGCGATCGGCGTCCCGCACTACACGGGCTGGGAGGCCTTGGCGATCTACGTCATGGGCGCGACGGGCACGCTGGAGACGACCCCGCTGCCCCCGGACGCGACGCGGAGCGGCGTGGCCCCGCTGCCCGGGCTGGCCGAACGCGCTCGTGACACCGGGGAGGTCGTGTCCGTGCCCCAGCCCGGGCACGAGGAGACGCACAGCGTCGTGGCCGTCCCGGTCAAGCTCGACGGCAGGGTCACCTGCGTGGTCGAGCTGCTGGCCGACGAGGTCCCTCCGGACGACAACTCCATGAAGCTCATCAACCAGATCTCGTCCCAGCTGAGCCAGGTCGCCCAGCGCGCGGCGGTGGCGGTCGAGCTCGCCGAGGCCCGCGACCAGGCGATGGAGGCGTCCCGTCTCAAGTCGGAGTTCCTCGCCACCATGAGCCACGAGATCCGGACCCCGATGAACGGCGTCATCGGGCTCAACGACCTGCTGATGCGCACCGACCTGGACGCCCACCAGCTGCGCCTGGCCGAGGGGTTGCAGAGCGCGGGACTCACGCTGCTCGCGATCATCAACGACATCCTCGACCTGTCCAAGATCGAGGCCGGCAAGCTCGAGCTCGAGGAGGCGGACTTCGACCTCCGCACCGTCTTCGACCGGGTGGGCGACGTGCTGGGCGAGCCGGCGCGGGAGAAGGGCCTGGAGCTGGTCGTCGCCTGCCACCCCGACGTCCCCGAACGCCTCCGCGGCGACTCGGTGCGGCTCGGCCAGGTCGTCAGCAACCTGACGTCCAACGCCATCAAGTTCACCGACAGCGGCGAGGTCGTGGTCCAGGCCCAGGTCGACCACCGGACGGCGTCCGGAGACGTCGTGCTGCGGGTCACCGTGACCGACACGGGCGTCGGCATCCCGCTGGACACCCAGGACGGGTTGTTCGACCCGTTCACCCAGGCGGACCCCTCCACCACCCGCCGTCACGGTGGGACCGGCCTCGGGCTGGCCATCTCCCGGCGCCTCGTGGACGCCCTGGGCGGTGAGCTCTCGGTCACCAGCGAGGTCGGCAGCGGCAGCACGTTCGCCTTCACCGCCGTGCTCGGCCAGCCGACCTCGCCCAGCCCGCGCCGCCGTACGACGCCTGCCGCGCTTCAGGGGCGCCGGGTGCTGGTGGTCGACGACAACACCACCAACCGGTTCATCCTCACCGAGCAGCTCTCCGCCTGGGAGATGGAGCCCGTGTCGGTCGGGTCGGGGACGGCGGCGATCGCGGCACTGCTGCGGGCGGTCGACGACGGGGAGCCCTTCGAGATCGCGCTCCTGGACCTCTACCTCCTCGACACCGACGGCATCGACCTCGCCCGCCGCATCCGTGCCGAGCCTCGTTACCGCGGCCTGAAGATGGTGCTCCTGTCCTCGGGCCACGATCTCGACCTGAGCGCCGCCAGGGCCGCGGGGATCAGCCAGTCGATCACCAAGCCGGTGCGCCACGCCGACCTGCACGAGAGCCTCGAGGCGCTCGTCGGGCCGGGGACCGCCGAGCCCGAGGCCGAGCCCGCCGATGCGGAGCCGGCGACGACCCAGACGGTGCTCGTGGTCGAGGACAACCGGGTCAACCAGATGGTGGCCACCGGGCTCCTCGACAGCCTCGGCTACCACTCCGAGGTCGCCCAGGACGGCATCGAGGCCGTGGAGATGCTCACCCACCCCCACGCGTACGCCGCGGTGCTGATGGACTGCCGGATGCCGCGTCTCGACGGCTACGACGCCACCCGGCGGATCCGGCAGGCCGAGCCCGAGGGCACCCGCGTGCCGATCATCGCGATGACGGCGTCGGCACTGGAGGGCGAACGCGAGCGGTGCCTCGAGGCCGGCATGGACGACTTCCTCACCAAGCCCGTCGAGCGTGCCCAGCTCGAGGCGATGATGCGCCTCTGGGCCAGGGGCGAGACCGCGGCCGGACCCACGCCCGAGGGCGCACCCGACGAGCCGGGGCCGGACGTGCTCGACCGGTCACGCGTCCAGATGCTCGACGGCCTCGTGAAGGACGGCGTCAGCTTCTTCGAGCGCACCGCCGCGTCATTCCTGTCCCGGGTCGGGGAGCAGGTGCAGGCGATCCGCGACGCCGTCCTCGCGCGCGACGCCGCCGGCCTGACCGCGGCGGCACACCTGCTCAAGGGCAGCGCGCTCAACCTCGGGCTCCCGCTGGTCGGCGCCGCGGCCGCCCGGCTCGAGGAGCTCGGCGACGAGGGCCGCACCGACGGAGCCGCCGAGCCGCTCCTGCAGCTGGCCCACGAGGTGGACCGCGCCGTCGCCGCGCTGCGCGCGGCGATGACCGGAGCCCGCTAGCAGGCGCTCCGACTCGGGAGACGCGCCCTTAGTCGGTGATCGCCAGCAGGGGCCGTACGGCGTTGCGGGCGGCATGGATCCGCGACTTCACCGTGCCGAGAGGAATGCCCAGCAGCTCGGCGATCTCGGAGTACTCCAGCTCCTGGACGTCTCGCAGCACCAGCGGCTCGACCAGCTGGGGGTGGGTCGAGCCGATGATCTCGAGCGCCTCGAGGAGGTCGAGCCGGCTGCCCGCGATGACGCTGGTGGTGCGGGGGTCGGGATGGGTGTTCGGCATGTCGTCGGTGAGCCGCTCGGCCGCCCGGCGCTTGAGGGTGCGGTAGGTGCTGCGTGCGCTGTTGGACGCCACGGCGTGCAGCCAGGTCGTGAACTTGCTGCGGCCCGCGAACCCGTCGATCTTGGTCGCCACCAGGAGCAGGGCGTCCTGGGCCGCCTCCTCGGCGTCCTCGGGATAGAGCAGCATCCGGCCGCAGATCCGGCGTACGCGCGGCTGGATCGCGGCCAGCAGGTCCTCCAGCGCCACGCGGTCCCCGGCGGACGCCCGGCGGGCGAGCTCCTCGAGGTCGGTCTCGTCGGTGCCCAGCGTGGTCACGACAGTCCCCCTCGTCTCGCGGCCCGCCGCTCCGGTGCGGGGCCCCTGCTGCGGCACAATACCGAGGGTGTCCCTCCCGGAGCGTCTCGGTCGCCTGCAGCGGGTGGACCGTCTCGGTGTGGGCGGGTTCGCCACGGTCTGGCTCTACCACGACGCGGAGCTGCGCTCCGACGTCGCCGTCAAGGCGCTGGCGGAGAACTGGGCGCAGCGGCTCGACGTCCGCGAGCGCTTCCTGGAGGAGGCCCGGATCCTGCGCCGGGCCGACTCCGACCACATCGTGCGGGTCTACGACATCGGCGAGGCCGACGGGACGCCGTACTTCGTCATGACGTACGCCGACCTCGGCTCGCTGGCGACCGTGCTGCACGAGGGCGAGCCGCTCCGCCCGGCCCGGGCCGTCGACCTGGTGAGCCAGGCGGGCGCCGGCCTGACGGTGCTGCACGAGCACGGGGTCGTGCACCGCGACATCAAGCCGCAGAACCTGCTGCTGCGCAGCGGCGGCAGCGCCGGCGACAAGCTGCTCGTGGCCGACCTCGGCGTCGCCAAGGCGATGCTGCACGCCAGCGGGCTGACCCAGGTGGTGGGAACGCCGTCGTACATGGCACCCGAGCAGGCGACCGGTGGTGGCATCGACATCCGCGCCGACGTGCACGCCCTGGGCGCGGTGGCCTACCAGATGCTCACCGGGCACCTGGTGCGCACGGGGAGCATCAGCGAGCTGGCCGTCGCCAGCCTGCCGCCCGCGCCGTCGACCCTCGTCGACCTCCCGCGGGCCGTCGACGACGTGCTGCTGCGCGCGCTCGAGCCGGACCCCGCGAACCGGTGGCCCGACATCGAGTCCTTCGTGACCGCGTTGCAGGGCGCGGCGCCGGCGCACCGCTCCCCCGAGCGGGGCGAGCCGACCCGCTGGCAGGTCGACCGGACGTCGCTCACCGAGCCGCCGCCCCAGCAGCCCTCGCGGGTGCTGCTGGCGCTGCTGTGCCTGCTGGTGTTCGCGGCGGCCTTCGGTGCGTCGTACGCCGTCGGCGCGCTGCTGCGCTGAGCCGCGGGGCGAGGCCGCGCCCGGGTTCGGTACCGGGAGCTCGTCGGTCCTACGATGTGACCACGGACACGCGCCACCCCTGCGGGTCCGCCACCTCGCCACCCACCCCGTGGCCGAACAGCAGGAAGTGGGCACCCCCCATGTCTGGAAAGACCTCCGGTGTGGACGTGTTCGAACTCGGTTCCGAGCACGAACAGGTCGTCTTCGCCAACGATCCCGCGACCGGCCTCAGGGCCATCGTCGCCATCCACTCCACCGCGCTGGGTCCCGCTCTCGGCGGCACCCGTTTCTACCCCTACGCCTCGACGAACGACGCGATCGAGGACGTCTTGAACCTCTCGCGCGGCATGTCCTACAAGGCGGCGCTCGCCGGACTGGACCTCGGTGGCGGCAAGGCGGTCATCATCGGCGACCCGGCCACGCTCAAGACCGAGGCGCTGCTGCGGGCCTACGGCCGCTTCGTGCAGTCGCTCAACGGCCGCTACTACACCGCCTGCGACGTCGGCACCTTCTCCGAAGACATGGACCACATCGCGCGCGAGTGCTCCTACGTCACCGGCCGCACGGTCGCCCACGGTGGCGCGGGCGACAGCTCGGTGCTCACGGCGTACGGCGTCTTCCAGGGCATGCGAGCGGCCGCCGAGGCCGCGTGGGGCACCGCCTCGCTCGCGGGCCGCACCGTCGGCGTCGCCGGTGTCGGCAAGGTCGGCCGGCACCTCGTCCGGCACCTGATCGAGGACGGCGCCGCCGTCGTCGTGACCGACGTGTACGAGCCGTCGCTGGCCGCCGTGACCGCGGAGTTCCCGCAGGTGATGACCGTCGACTCGACCGAGGCGCTGGTGGCGTCCGAGCTCGACGTCTATGCCCCGTGCGCGCTCGGCGGGGCGATCACCGACGAGGTCGTCGAGGTGCTGTCGGCCCGGATCGTCTGTGGCGCGGCCAACAACCAGCTCGCCCACCCCGGTGTCGAGAAGGCTCTCGAGGAGCGCGGCATCCTCTACGCGCCCGACTACTGCGTGAACTCCGGCGGGCTGATCCAGGTCGCCGACGAGCTCGAGGGCTTCTCCTTCGAGCGGGCCCGGCAGCGCGCGAGCGGCATCTTCGACACCACGCGCACGGTCTTCGAGCTGGCCGCCGCGGACCGCGTGCCGCCCGCGATCGCGGCCGACCGGCTCGCGGAGCGCCGGATCGGAGACGCGTCAGCGGATCCGATGATGGTGATCGAGCGAGCCGCGCGGCCGAGGAACGAGGCCGCGACCGGCGTGTCGAGATCCGGTGAGGTGCCCGCCGGCCGGTAGCAGGAGCGCTGGTCGGGGCCTGGGGCCGAGCGTCAGTCGCGCCGGGGCTCGACGTAGTCGGCCCACTTCTCGATCACTTCCGGATCGACCTGGTCGGTGTCGGTGCTGTGACTCTCGCCGTGCAGCTCGTTGGCCAGCGCCCCGAAGTCCGTCTCGTGGGTCTGGTACTTGAGGTCGCGTGCGACCTTCGTCTGCTTGGCTTTAGCTCGGCCGCGCCCCATAGGGTCAGCCCCCTCGCACTCGGCCGGGGCTCTGTGGCACCCGGGCTGTCATCAACGTTTTGTCGTGGGGGCAACGCTACCTGCTGCCCGGCTGTTCCCGCACACCCACACCCGAAAACGGGACGGCGATCCCGAATTTCGGTGACTCGGGTCACCAGCCGGGGTGCTGGCCCTCCAGGACGACGCGTCCGCCGCGGTCCCCGGACGAGTCGGCGGCCGTGACCTCGCCGGCCACCCATGCCTTGATGCCGAAGCCCTCCAGGACCTCGATGGCCCTGTCGACCGACTCGGGAGCGCTCAGCGAGACCATGCCGACGCCGCAGTTGAGCGTCGCCTCGAGGTCCGCCTGGGGCACCCGGCCCACCCGGCGCACCAGGTCGAAGACCGGCTGCGGGTTCCAGGTCGCCCGCTCGACGGTCACCGTCAGCTCCTCCGGCAGCACTCGCTCGAGGTTGGCCGCCAGGCCGCCGCCCGTGACGTGCGACATGGCGTGCGAGAGCTCCTGGCCGGCGAGCGCCAGGCAGGCCTTGGCGTAGATCCGGGTCGGCTCGAGGAGCTCCTCGCCGAGCGTCCGGCCGAGCTCGGGCACGTCCCGATCGAGGGCCCAGCCCGCACCCCCGCGGTCCGGCGCCGCCAGCAGCACGTGCCGGACGAGCGAGTAGCCGTTGGAGTGCAGACCGCTGGCGGCCATCGCGATCACGGCGTCGCCCGGCCGGACCCGCCCGGGGCCGAGCAGCTTGTCGGCCTCCACCACGCCGGTGGTGGCGCCCGCGACGTCGTACTCGTCGGGGGCGAGCAGGCCGGGGTGCTCGGCGGTCTCGCCGCCGACCAGGGCACAGCCGGCCTCGACGCACGCCTCCGCGATGCCCTTGACGATCGAGGCGATCCGCTCGGGCACGACGCGGCCGGTGGCGATGTAGTCGGTCATGAAGAGCGGCTCGGCGCCGCAGACGACGAGGTCGTCGACGACCATGCCGACCAGGTCGAAGCCGATCGTGTCGTGGACGTCCATCGCCTGGGCGATCGCGACCTTCGTGCCGACGCCGTCGGTGGAGGTCGCGAGCAGCGGGCGGTCGTAGCTCTTGAGGACCGTGGCGTCGAAGAGTCCCGCGAAGCCGCCGAGCCCGCCGATCATCTCCGGGCGGCGGGCCTTCTCGATCCACACCTTCATCAGCTCGATCGCCTTGTCGGCGGCCTCGATCGACACGCCGGCCGCGGCGTAGGCGTTCTCCCCCGGGGAGGCGGGCTGGGTCATGGGCTCTCCTGGGAGTCGGTCAGGTCGCGCGGGTCAGGGGTTGTTGAGGACGGGGAGGGCCTTGCCCATCGTCGGGCTGGCGAGCGACGCCTCGAGCAGGTGCTTGCCGAGCAGGCTCTCGTCGGGCAGCTCGATGGGGTACTCGCCGGTGAAGCATGCCGTGCACAGCCGCGAACGGGACTGCTTCGTCGCGTCGACCATGCCGTCGAGTGAGATGTAGCCGAGGGTGTCGGCCCCGACGCTCGCGGCGATCTCCTCCGGGCTCAGCCCGTTTGCGATCAGCTCGGCCCGGGTCGCGAAGTCGATGCCGTAGAAGCACGGCCACTTGACCGGCGGGCTGGAGATGCGGACGTGCACCTCGAGGGCGCCGGCCTCGCGCAGCATCCGGACCTGGGCGCGCTGGGTGTTGCCGCGGACGATCGAGTCGTCCACGACGACGATGCGCTTGCCGCGGATCATGTGGTCGAGGGCGTTGAGCTTGAGCCGGATGCCGAGCTGACGCAGCGTCTGGCTGGGCTGGATGAAGGTGCGGCCGACGTAGGCGTTCTTGACGAAGCCCTGGCCGAACGGGATGCCGCTCTCCTCGGCGTACCCGGCCGCGGCGGGCGTGCCCGACTCGGGGACGGGGATCACGAGGTCGGCCTCGACCGGGAACTCGCGAGCCAGCTGGCGACCCATCTCGACGCGGGACTCGTGGACGCTGCGACCGCTGATGGTGGCGTCGGGGCGGGCGAGGTAGACGTACTCGAACACGCAGCCCTTGGGGTCGGGGAGCGCGAAGGTGTGGGACCGCAGGCCGTTCTCGTCGTTCACGATCATCTCGCCGGGCTCGACCTCGCGGACCATGCTCGCACCGATGGTGGCGAGCGCGGCGTCCTCGCTGGCGACGACCCAGCCGCGGTCCAGCCGGCCCAGCACGAGCGGCCGGATGCCCTGGGGGTCGCGCGCGGCGTACAGGGTGTTCTCGTTCATCCAGACGAACGAGAAGGCGCCGCGCAGCAGCGGCAGCACCTCGAGGGCGCGTTGTTCGAGGGACGTGTCGGGGTGGTGCGCGAGCAGCGCCGTGACCAGCCCCGTGTCGTTGGTGGACGTCTCGTGGTTCTTGGCGTGCAGGTCGAGCTCGTCGGCGGGACCCGGCAGGTCGGTGACCATGCCCCGCAGCT
>JAOPXF010000504.1 GCA_025965295.1 Nocardioides sp. | reverse complement strand
CCCGCATCGCCAGCTCGTCCTTCTCGCCGTTGTGCTCGGCGACCTGGATCCGGTCCTGCCAGCTGGTCGTGTAGAAGACCAGCGCGCGCATCGCCTCGGCGAACGACTTCTGCGTCATCAGCGAGCGACGTACGTCGGGGTGGTGGGTGATCGTCACGCGGGGGGCCGTCTTGTCGGCCGCCTGGGTGAGGTCGGCGCCCTGCTGGCGCTCCTTGGCGTAGTCGAGGGCGTTGAGGTAGCCGGTCGACAGCGTCGCGATGGCCTTGGTGCCGACCATCATCCGGGCGTTCTCGATGACCTGGAACATCTGGGCGATGCCGTCGTGGACCTCGCCGAGCAGCCAGCCCTTGGCGGGCTCCCGCTCGCCGAAGGTGACCTCGCAGGTGTTCGAGACCTTGATGCCCAACTTGTGCTCGACGTTGGTGACGTAGACTCCGTTGCGCTCGCCGGTCAGCTCACCGGTCTCGTGGTCGAAGAGGAACTTCCGCACGAGGAAGAGGCTGAGCCCCTTGGTGCCGGGGCCACCGACACCCTCGACGCCCACGGGACGGGCGAGCACCAGGTGCATGATGTTCTCGCTCATGTCGTGCTCGGCCGAGGTGATGAAGCGCTTGACGCCCTCGATGTTCCAGGAGCCGTCGTCGTTCAGCGTGGCCTTGGCACGGCCGGCGCCCACGTCGGAGCCGGCGTCGGGCTCGGTGAGGACCATCGTGCAGCCCCACTGGCGGTCGACCATGATCTGGGCGATCTGCTTGTCGCGGTCGTTGCCGTTGCGGTAGACGACGTTCGCGAAGGCCGGGCCGGCGGCGTACATCCAGATCGGGGCGTTCGAGCCGAGCACGAGCTCGCCGAGTGCCCACACGAGGCTGGAGGGGGCGGGCTGGCCGCCGAGCTCCTCGAAGACCTGCAGGCGCCACCACTCGGCGTCCATCCAGGCCTGGTAGGACTTCTTGAACGACTCGGGCATCGGCGCTGTGCTGGTCTCGGGGTCGAAGACCGGCGGGTTGCGGTCGCTGTCCTCGTACGACGCGGCGAGCTCCTCGCGGGCCATCCGGTCGACCTCGGAGAGGATCGACCGGGCGGTCTCGCCGTCGACCTCCGCGAAGGGGCCGGTGCCGAGGACGTCATCGCGACCGAGCACCTCGAAGAGGTTGAACTCGATGTCGCGCAGATTGCTCTTGTAGTGGCTCACTGCTCCACCTTTTCCGTGTCGGGGCTCGACAGCAGCGCTGGTGCTACTGGCCGGTAACTTAATGATACGAGCGACCCCCTGCGCAAGCAAGACGCGGTGACCCGAGCCACATCGGCACGCCATGTCGTTGCGGGCTTGCGATCCAGCATCTAGTATGTGTAGTTACTAACTCGGGATTGACCTGCCCACAGGGGATGAGAGCCGTGCGCAAGCTGGTGCTCCTCGCATTCGTCGGACTGCTCGCGCAGCTGGTCGACGGCTCCCTCGGCATGGGGTACGGCGTCACGTCCTCGACGCTGCTCCTCGCCGGCGGGCTCGGTCCGGCGGCCGCCTCCGCTGCCGTGCACTTCTCGGAGATCGGGACCTCGCTGGTCTCCGGCGTCGCCCACCACAGGCTCGGCAACACCGACTGGCGCACGGTGGGGATCCTCGCCCTGCCCGGCTTCGTCGGCGCCTTCGCCGGTGCGACCCTGCTGGTCAACCTCGACGCCGGCGCCGCCAAGCCCGTCGTGGCCGCGCTGCTGCTGGCGCTCGGCGGCTACGTCACCTGGCGCTTCCTGTCCGCCGGACCGCGCCGGCTGACCTTCGGGCCGCGTCCCTCGCCGTACTTCCTCGCCCCGATGGGGCTCTTCGCGGGCGCGCTCGACGCGATCGGCGGGGGTGGCTGGGGCCCGGTCGGCACCACGACCCTGCTGTCCTCGGGCCGGCTCGAGCCGCGGCGCGTCGTGGGCTCCGTGGACACCGCGGAGTTCGTGGTCACGGTGGGCGGGTCGCTCGGCTTCCTGGCGGCGCTCGGCAGCCAGGGCATCGACTGGCGCTTTGCCGCCGCGCTGCTGGCCGGCGGGGTCGTCGCGGCACCGGTCGCCGCGCTCGTCGTACGACATCTCGCACCGCGGGTGCTGGGCGTGACGGCCGGCGGCATCATCGTGCTCACCAACCTCAAGACCCTCGGTGACTCCCTGGACGCGTCCGGGATCACGATGGGGCTGCTCGCCTCCGTCGTGTTCACGCTGTGGGTCCTGTGGATCGCCTGGGCCGTCAAGCTGGAGCAGTCCCCGGTCGCCGGGGCCGGGCTCGGAGGGAGTCGCCCGCCCAGGGAGCACGCGACCGCCTGAGACGAAGGTGACGGGCCGCTGAAGGTCGAGTGTGTGGATCGACAAATCTGACACACTGGGCCCATGCGAGTTTCCGCCAAGTCCGACTACGCCCTGCGGGCGCTGATCGAGATGGCCACGCGCCAGGACGGCCGGGCAGTCAGCGCTGAGGAGCTCGGCAGGCTCCAGGACATCCCGCACGGGTTCCTCCAGGCCATCCTGGCCGACCTGCGCCGCGCCGGCATCGTGATGTCGCAGCGGGGCCAGTCCGGTGGCTGGCGGATGGGACGTGGGCCGGAGACCGTCTCGGTGGCCGACGTCATCCGTGCCGTCGACGGTCCGCTGGTCTCCGTCTACGGGCTGCGGCCGGAGGCCGTGAGCTACAACGAGTCGGCCGAGGTGCTGCAGCACGTCTGGATCGCCGCCCGGCGCTCGCTGCGCGACGTCTTCGAGCAGGTCTCGATCCAGCAGCTCGCCGACGGCAAGCTCCCGAAGGCCGTCACGTCGCGCACCGCCGACGAGGACGCCTGGCAGCCGCACTGACGGCAGGGGTCACCCGGCGACGGCGTCGGACACGCGGCGCTTGAGCTTCCCGCGCCTCTTGGCCAGCTCCTCGTTGCGGGCCTCGAGCACCGCGTTGCGCACCCGCTGACGCTCGAGCTCGTCGAGGACGTGGACGAGGCGTTCCTCGGTGGAGCCGCAGGCCACCCCGCGGGCCGCGTCGGGAAGCGGCAGCCCGGTCGCGTCGAAGCCGACCACCCGGCCCAGCTCGGCCCAGAGGAAGGCCTCCGCGTCGGCGTCGGTCGGCCCGATCACGTGCATCCGGTCGGGGCCACGCAGCGGCACGGTCCAGCGCTGGACGACGCGGGCGAGGTCGTGGTCCGCGCCGGATCGTGGGGCCGTCACCACGATGTGCACGTCGAAGCCGTCGAGCCGGTCGAGGAGGAGAGCGATCTCGTCCGGGGTCGCGGCGGCGAGGTGGGGCTGGCTGATCACGATGGTGTCCCTGCCCTTGCGGGCGCGCCGGCAGATGGCGCTCCAGGTGCCCTCGACCTCGCGGCGCCGGTAGCCCCAGGCCTTGTGCACCCGCCGGATCTCGACCGCCGCGCGGAACATCTCCTCGCCCGGCCGAGCCGGGCACCGGACGCCGTACGCCGCCAGTCCCGCCGCGTTCGCTGCGAGGGCGTCCTCGAGGAAGTCGCTCCCGGTGTGCGTCGGACCGATGTGGAGGAACGCTCTGCGCCTGGTCATGCCTCGACGGTGACAGGCCCGGGCAGACGGCCGGTGAACACGGCTCGACGCCGGATCGACGTTCGGGAACACTAGAACGTGTTTCAGTTCACGCCTAGGATGCGCTGCATGATCACGTCGGACGCCATCACCTGGAATGCCCCCAACGACGACCACCCGGCCCGCGCC
>JAOPXF010000451.1 GCA_025965295.1 Nocardioides sp. | reverse complement strand
GGGGTGCTCATCTGCTACCTCGCGCTCTACGTGGTGAACCTGGTCTGGGCGCTGTTTGTCCTCGACCCGTCCGTGATGGGCGGCTACCCCAACGCGTCGCTCGGTTACGGCGATCTATTCGTGCTGGCCTGGTTCGTCGCGTCGGCGGCGACCGTTGGCGGGGGCCTTGGCAGTGGCCTGGAGTCTGACGAGGCGATCCGCGCGGCCGCGTACTCCAAGCGCGAGGAGCAGCGCCGCAACCGTCTCGGGCGTCAACGGACCTAGACGGCCTGGCAGGGCGTGGCACCGAGCAGCGGTTGGTCTCCTCAGCCAGCAGCCCTCGACGTCAGCCCTCCGGGGGACTGCGGCCTTCTCACCGGCGTCCCGCAGCCTCCAGGAAGTCGTGGACCTGGCGGATCACGACTGCGCCCTCACCGACGGCGGAGGCGACGCGCTTGACCGAGCCACTGCGTACGTCGCCCACGGCGAACACGCCCTGGCGGCGGGTCTCGAAGATCCCGTCCTGGCAGTCGGCGGCGGGTCCGGTGAGCACGAAGCCCTTCGCGTCCAGCGGGATCTGCCCCTGGAGCCAACTGGTGTGGGGGGCCGCACCGATCAGCACGAACAGGGCTGTCGTCGCGACGCGCTGCTTCTCATCGGTGTGGAGGTCGTGCAGCAGCACCTCTTCGAGCGCTTCGTCGCCGATGAGCTCGCACACCTCGCTGTTGCGCCAGACCTTGATGCGTGGCGACTGCTCGACCCGGTCGGCCAGGTACCGGGACATGTCCCTGCGCAGCTCGTCGTGCCGGATGACCAGGTTGACCACCGGCGACTGTCGCGCCAGGAAGCAGGCCGCCTGGCCCGCGGAGTTGCCGCCACCCACGACAGCGACGGGGTCATGCCTGCACAGCCGGGCCTCGAACTCCGTGGCGGCGTAGTACACGCTGCTGCCCTCGAGGCGGTCCGTCCCCGGGACCTCGAGGCGCTTGTAGTGCACTCCCGTGGCGATGACCACGGCGTGTGCGACCAGGTCGTCCCCCTCCGCCTGCCCGACCACGTGATAGCCGTCGGCCTGGGTGAGGGAGGTCGCCTCGCCGGGAATGCTGAGGACAGCACCGAACTTGCGCGCCTGGACCACGGCACGGTCGGCCAGCTCGCCGCCGGCGATACCGGCGGGGAACCCCAGGTAGTTCTCTATCTGGGACGACGTGGCCGCTTGGCCGCCGGTGGCGACGGCGTCCAGTACGGCCGTCGAGAGCCCCTCGGACGCGGCGGAGACCGCGGCGGCCAGACCACCGGGTCCGGCGCCCACCACCACGAGGTCGTACGCCGCCCGGGTCGGTGCCGCTCGCAGGCCGATGAAGTCGGCCAGCTCGGTGTTGCTCGGGTTGCGCAGGATCCGCTGGCCCTTCCAGATGACGACGGGTGTCTCGGCGGCCGTGACCTCCAGGGCACCCAGCAGGTCCTCGGCCTGGGGATCCTCCTCCAGGTCGACCCACTGGTGGGGGATCCGGTTGCGGCTCGCGAAGTCCCGGAGCCGCCGGGCATCCGGGTCGTACTTCGACCCGATGATCCGCAGACCGGCCCCGATGCTGGCCTGGAGCGTGCGGCGCAGGATGAAGGCCCGCAGGATGAGGTCTCCCAACGCCTGGTCGGCGGCCAGGATCTCCTTGAGACGCTCCACGGGAACCTCGAGAACCTCGGCGGCGGTCGCCGCCACGGCGGTCACGAGAACCGCCTGACCGGTGAGCAGCGACAGGTCCCCGAGGAACCGGCCGGGGCCGTGGACCGCGATCAACCGGGGCTCCGCGGAGGTCTCCTGGACCACCGCGACCTTCCCGTCGAGCACCACGAAGAAGCCGCAGTCGCGGTCGCCCTCGCAGAACAGCTCGGTTCCCTGCGGCACACTCCTGCGCTCGCCGTACCGCGACAGCGTCATGAGCTGGTCGTCGGTGAGCTTCGGATAGGCGCCGCTGACGTCGGGAGTCTCCGGCTGCTCCGGGTCAGACGGGTCAGACGGGTCAGACGGGTCAGACGAACTGTTCGTGGACATAGCACCACCTCCAGCGCTCGCCCGGCTCGATCGACCGCACGACGACGTGACCGGTCGCATGAGCGTGTGTCCGCGCATGTCGCATCGGTGACGAGTCGCAGCAGCCGACCTGGCCACAGGTCAGGCACTGGCGCAGGTGCACCCACGGGGTGGCGAGCCGCACGCACTCTAGACATGCGCGTCGGGTGGGCGGCGGCACGGGCTGGACGATCGCGAGGTGCGGGTCGGCGCCGTCGGGAGTCAGGGCGGTCATCAGGGCCTCCGCGGGAGCTTGGACTCGACCCACGAGCGCAGCTGGTGCTCCGGCAGGGCGCCGATCTGCTTGTCGACCACCTCGCCCTGGTCGAGGAGGACCAGCGTCGGGATCGCCTGGACCTCGAAGCGCCGGCTCACGTCCGGGTTGTCGTCGGCGTTGACCTTGACCAGCTTGAGCTGGCCGGCCAGCTCACCGGCGAGCTTCTCCAGGGCCGGGCTCACCATCCGGCAGGGCCCGCACCACGGGGCCCACACGTCGACCAGCACGGGCAGGCTCGACCTGTCGACGACGGCCTCGAACTCGGCGTCGCTCGCGTCCACCACCCAGCGCAGCGGGGTGCCGCACTTTCCGCAGCGGGGCACGCCCTCGGCGACCGCCGGAACACGGTTCTTGGCTCCGCAGTTGGCGCACTCGACCTTCGTCGCCTGATGTGTGGTCTCGCTCATGCCACTTCCTGCCTCTCTGCGGAGCTGCCGGCCGCGGTCACTGTGATCTCGCCGTCGACGACGTCGACGGAGATGGCGCCCCCGTCTGCCGCGTCGCCGCGCAGCAACGCCCGTCCGACCCGGGTTTCCACCTCGCGGGAGATGAACCGGCGCAGCGGGCGGGCGCCGTACGCCGGGTCGAAGCCCTGGTCCGCGATGAAGCGGCGTGCGTCGGCCGTGACGTCCAGCGCGATGCGCATGTCGGCCAGCCGCTCGCGCAGCTCCTCGAGCTGGAGGTCGACGATGCGCTCGATCTCGGAGAGCGTCAGCGGCTTGAACATCACGATCTCGTCGACGCGGTTGAGGAACTCGGGGCGGAAGTGCGACTGCAGGGCGCCCATCACCCTCGAGCGCGCCTCGGCCTTGACCTCGCCATCCGCGGTGACCCCCTCGAGCAGGTGTTCCGAGCCGATGTTGGAGGTCATGATCAGCACGGTGTTGCGGAAGTCGACGGTCCGGCCGTGGGAGTCGGTCAGGCGGCCGTCGTCGAGCACCTGGAGCAGCGTGTTGAAGACGTCGACGTGGGCCTTCTCGATCTCGTCGAGCAGGACCACCGAGTAGGGCTTGCGGCGTACGGCCTCGGTGAGCTGACCGCCCTCCTCGTAGCCGACGTAGCCGGGAGGTGCCCCGACCAGCCGACTGACCGTGTGCCGCTCCTGGTACTCGCTCATGTCGATCCGGATCATGTTCTCCGCGGTGTCGAACAGGGCGGCGGCCAGCGTCTTGGCCAGCTCTGTCTTGCCGACGCCGGTGGGGCCGAGGAAGATGAACGACCCGACTGGCCGCTGGGGATTCTTGATGCCGGAGCGGGCGCGGACGACGGCGTCGGCCACCAGCTGGACGGCCTCGTCCTGGCCGATGACGCGTTCGTGGAGCACCTCGTCGAGGCGCAGCAGCTTGTCGCGCTCCCCCTCCTGGAGCCGCGTGACCGGGATGCCGGTCCAGCGCGACACGATGTCGGCGATCTCGTGGGCGGTCACGACCTCGCGCAGCAGCCGGCGGCCGCTCTGCTTGCCGGCGAGCCGGGACTCGGCCGCCTCCAGCCGCCGCTGGATCTCCGGCAGCCTGCCGTGTCGCAGGGACGCCGCCCGGTTGAGGTCGTACTCGCGCTCGGCCCGCTCGCTCTCCAAACGGACCTGCTCCAGCTCCTGGCGCAGGGACTGCACCTCGCGCAGCGCCGACCGTTCGGCCTCCCACTGGGCGCGCAGCGCATCGGCCTCGGCGCGGGCGTCGGCGAGCTCCTTGCGCAGCTCCTCCAGGCGGGTCCTGCTCGCGACGTCCTCCTCCTCCGAGAGCGCCGCCTCCTCGATCTCCATCCGGGTCACGCGCCGGGTGAGCTCGTCGAGCTCGGCCGGCATCGAGTCGATCTCGGTCCGCAGCATCGCGCAGGCCTCGTCGACCAGGTCGATGGCCTTGTCGGGCAGGAAGCGGTCGGAGATGTAGCGGTGGCTCAGCGTCACCGCCGCGACCAGGGCGCCGTCGTGGATCTTCACGCCGTGGAAGACCTCGAGCCGCTCGCGGAGCCCGCGCAGGATGGAGAGGGCGTCCTCCTCGTTGGGCTCGTCGACCACGACCGGCTGGAAGCGGCGCTCGAGGGCTGCGTCCTTCTCGATGTGCGTGCGGTACTCGTCGAGGGTGGTCGCGCCGATCATGTGCAGCTCGCCGCGGGCGAGCAGAGGCTTGAGCATGTTGCCGGCGTCCATCGCACCCTCGGCGGCGCCGGCCCCGACGACGGTGTGCAGCTCGTCGACGAACAGCAGGATGTGGCCCTCGGCGCTCTGCACCTCGTTGAGCACGGCCTTCAGCCGCTCCTCGAACTCGCCGCGGTACTTCGCTCCGGCGATGAGGGCGCCCATGTCCAGGGCGAAGACGGTCTTGTCCCGCAGGCCCTCGGGCACGTCGCCGTCGGCGATCCGCTGGGCCAGACCCTCGACGATCGCCGTCTTGCCGACGCCGGGCTCGCCGATCAGCACCGGGTTGTTCTTGGTCTTGCGCGACAGGATCTGGACGGTCCGGCGGATCTCCGAGTCCCGGCCGATCACCGGCTCGAGCTTGCCGGCCGCCGCCGCCGCGACCAGGTCGCGGCCGTACTTCTCCAACGCCTCGTAGGTCCCCTCGGGGGTCGCCGATGTCACTCGCTGGTGACCGCGCACCTCGGTCAGCGCGGCCAGGAAGGAGTCGCGGGTCAGCCCCTGGGCGTGGAGGAGCCGCCCGGCCGCCGAGCCCGATCCCTCCTCCACGAGGGCGATCACGAGGTGCTCGACCGAGACGTACTCGTCCTTGAGCCTGCGGGCCTCGCGGTCGGCCGTGTCGAGCAGCCGCGAGAGCCGCTGGGTGACGTGCACCTGCCCGGGCGTCACGCCCGGCCCGCTGACGCGCGGGCGGGAGCTGAGCTCGGCCTCCACGTCCTCGCGCAGCCGGTCCGGATCGGCCCCCGCCCGGGCGAGCAGTGGCGCGACCAAGCCCTCTGCCTGGCCCAGCAGGGCCAGCAGCAGGTGCTCCCCGTCCACCTCGACGTGGCCGAAGCGCAGCGCCTTGGTCTGGGCGTCGTGCAGGGCCTCCTGCGAC
>JAOPXF010000395.1 GCA_025965295.1 Nocardioides sp. | reverse complement strand
TGCTCGTTGGCCATGTGCGCCGCGAAGGCCCGGTCGATGAGCTCACGGCCCCGCTCGGTGAGGGCGACCACCCGACTGCGGGCATCGCCCGCACCGACCCGGCGGGTGACCAGGCCCTGTTCGACGCAGCGGTCCACCCGCTTCGTGACCGCTCCCGAGGACACCATCGTCGAGTCGGCCAGCTCGCTCGGCGTCAGCTCGTACGGCGCACCCACGCGACGCAGGGTCGCGAGGACGTCGAACTCGCCCTCGCCCAGCCCGAACTCGGCGAACACCGCGACCAGCTCCTCCGTCAGCCGGGCCGCCAGCCGGTGCAGCCGCCCGACGATGCCCAGCGGGGAGACGTCGAGATCGGGCCGCTCGGTGTGCCACTGGGCCATGATCCGGCCGACGTGATCAAGGTCGCTCGTCATGGCAGGAATATTATCTTACGGAGAAACTATTATAGTTTCCGTGGAAACCAACTGGCGCCTCTTGGCTCTCACCGCAGTTGCCCCTATCGCCTGGGGCTCCGGCTACTACGTCACCGAGGAGTTCCTGCCGCCCGACCGTCCGCTCTTCGGGGCGACCGTGCGCGCCCTCCCGTTCGGCCTGCTGCTACTCGCCCTGCGGCCGGGTCTGCCGCGCGGCGTCTGGTGGTGGCGCACGCTCGTGCTCGGGACCCTCAACATCGGGGCCTTCTTCGCCCTGATCTTCGTGGCGGCCTACCGGCTGCCCGGCGGGACCGCGGCCACGCTCACCGCCATCACACCCATCCTGATGATGCTGGTCGCCTGGGCGGTGATCCACGAGCGGCCGCGCCGGGCCTCGCTCGCCGGCGCCACCGTGGGCGCCGCCGGGGTCGCCCTGCTCGTGCTGCACGCCGACTTCGCGGTCGACCCGATCGGCGTCGCGGCCTCCTTCGCCGCGGTCGCGATGTCGTCCCTCGGGTTCGTGCTCGTCAAGCGCTGGAAGCCACCGGTCGACCTGCTCACGTTCACGGCCTGGCAACTGGTCGCCGGCGGCCTGGTCCTGCTGCCCGTGGCATTGCTGGTCGAGGGCGCCCCGCCTCCGATGGGGCTCCGCGCCGTGGGCGGATTCCTCTACATCGGCCTCGTCGGCACGCTCCTGGCGTACGTCGCGTGGTTCCGCGGGCTGCGCCACCTGCCGGCCGCCGCGGTCTCCCTGGTGGGGCTGGTCAACCCGGTCGCCGGCACCCTGATCGGCGTGGCGCTCGCCGGGGAGACCTTCGGCGGCACCCAGGCGCTGGGCCTGCTCCTGGTCCTGGTCGGCGTCGTGGCCGGGCAGCCCTCGCTCACGATCCCGTCACGCCGGCGCACCCCGCTGCCGGCGCACGTCGGCCTGCCGGAGGCGGCCTGCCCCGCGGGCGTCGTCAGCCGACGGTGACGCGGACCTCGTTGGACTTCAGGTCGGTGTCGGTGTCGACCACACGGAAGCGGTTCACGCCGGGCTGGCTGGTCTGCACGTAGGTCGTGAACGTCTCGTTGCTGACCGACGCGGTCACCGGGAAGTCGGTCCACGAGCCGCCCGTGAAGCGCTGGACCTGCAGGATCGAGCCCTCACCGCCGGGGTAGACGCCGGTCAGGTCGATCTGCTGCATGGGGGCGACCGCGGTCTGGCTCGCGGAGAGCGAGATCTGCTTGCGCGCCGACTCCGTCTCGGAGGGCTCCTCGGTCGGCGTGACGGTCGTGGACTGCGTCGCTCCGGGCTCGAGGGTGATGAGTGGTCCGGACGGCGCCTGGGTCTTCTCGGGCCGGGGCAGGTACATCGTCTGCCCGCCGGAGGAGTCCGAGGTGTCCGAGCCACCGCCGATGCCGAGCACCTGGGTCGCCATCAGCACTCCCAGCCCCAGGATCACGCCGACGGCGAGGCCGACGCCGACCAGCGCGGCCAGGCCGCTGAGCACCGGGTGCTCGGTGCGTTCTTCACGGTCAACCACCGGTCGTTCACCCCCATGACGTGCGGTCCGGTCCGCGGGCCGGCCGACCCGCGCTCCCATTGTCCGTGACGCACCCCACCATCACCAACCTGATGGCCGGGTGCACCTAGATCCCGCGCTTCCAGACGATCTCCTCGCGCAGCGCACGGCTGCGCCACCCGTCGACGGTCCGCACCATCCGGTGCTGGTAGATGCCGCCGAACTCGATGAGCAGGTCGGGCCCGTCACCGGTCGGCATGATCATCGGATTGTGGAAGTACGCCGCCACGTCGGCCTCGTCGCCGGTCGGGTCGTAGGCGATCTCGACCTGGCCCAGCGTGTGCATCCGCAGCGGGAAGATCGGCAGGTGTTTGGCGAGCCACGGCTTCACGACGGCGTACGTGTCCGCGATGCCGCCCGACTCCGTGTAGTCGATCGCCGCATCGGGAGTGAACACCGTGTCGAGACGGTCCCAGTCACCGGTGTCGATGGCCCGCGTGTACCGGATCAGGACCTCCTGGATCTCGAGCCGGTCGGACATCTGCTGCAGCTCCATGAGCCGAACTCTGGCACATAACTGAAACACGTTCTAGTGTGTGGTCTCGACAAGCTCGACCGGCGTGAAGCGCCGGTTCGACCACCGAGGAGCCAGAGTCCGATGCGATTCACCTACGCCGAGGCCATGACCCAGGCGAAGTTCTACGCTCCCCTGGCGCGCGCCGCCGAGGCGGCCGGCTACACGAGCATGACCGTGGCGGACAGCCTCATCTACCCGCAGGAGTCCGACTCCAAGTACCCCTACACCGACACCGGCGACCGGGAGTTCCTCGAGGACAAGGAGTTCATCGAGACGATGGTGCTGTGTGCGCACCTCTTCGCGGTGACGACCACGCTGCGGCTCACGCCGTTCGTGCTCAAGCTGCCGGTGCGCCCGCCGGTGCTCGTCGCCAAGCAGGCCTCCTCGGTGGCCTACCTCTCCGACAACCGGCTCGGCCTGGGCGTCGGGCTCTCGCCCTGGCCCGAGGACTTCGAGGCGCTGGGCGTGCCGTGGGAGAGGCGCGGCAAGCGGATGGACGAGTGCATGGACATCCTGCGCGGGCTGACCAGTGCCAAGGATCGGCAGAGCTTCTTCGGGTACGACGGGGAGTTCTACTCGTTTCCTCCCCTCAAGCAGTGCCCGGCGCCCACCGAGAAGATCCCCCTGCTCGTCGGCGGTCACGCGGACGCCGCGCTGCGCCGCGCCGTGCGCAAGGGCGACGGGTGGATGCACGCCGGCGGCGACGGCGAGGAGCTCGACCGGCTGCTCACCCGGCTCACGGAGATCCGCGCCGAGGAGGGCGACACCCGCGACGACTTCGAGGTGCACGTGATCTCGTACGACGCCTACGACCTCGACGGCATCAAGCGCCTCGAGGAGAAGGGCGTCACCGACTGCATCGTCGGCTACCGGGTGCCCTACATCAAGGGGCCGGACACCGAGCCGCTCGAGACGAAGATCGAGCACCTCGAGCGGTACGCCGAGCAGATCATCGCCAAGGTCGGCTGATGGTCTCGACAAGCTCGACCAACGAGGGCAGCGCGAGCCTGGGGCTGACCCGGGTCCTGCAGGACGCGATCGCGGAGGCCGAGGAGCTGATCGCCGACGCGCCCTTCATCCGGACCGAGCAGGACCGGCTCGAGGGATACGAGTACCTCTCCGGCCGGATCCGGATGGCCATGCAGATGGCCTTCGACTACGACCTCGACCGGCCGGTCTTCGTCAACCCCACCCACCAGTACTCCAAGCAGGGGCTCGACAACCCCGACGCGATCTACTTCAACGCCTTCCTCCGCGAGGGGGTCGAGTACGTCGTCCACGGCCGGCGCGGCACCACGGCCGACCTGTCGTTCCAGGTGATGGGCGGGACCTATTCCGCCGACTCGGCCGCCACCTCGCTGATGGCCTTCGACGACCGCGAGCTCGACGTGGCGGCGGACGGGACGTTCGAGTTCCGCTACGTCGCCGAGCCCGGCGCCAAGACCCTGATCGTGCGCGAGGTCTTCAACGACTGGGACACCGAGGAACGCGGCACGCTCTGGATCGAGCGTCCGGACACGCTCGGGAGGCCCGCGAAGGAGCGGACCGTCGCGACGCTGACGAAGAAGTACGACGTGGCCGCCCGTTCGCTGGTCGGGTCGATCCAGACGTGGTTCGCCTTCCCCCACTTCTTCCAGTACCAGGAGCCGGTCAACACCCTGACCCCGCCGAGGTCGACCCCGGGCGGCCTGGCGTCGCAGCGCTCCTCGATCGGGCACTACGAGCTCGCCGACGACGAGGCGATGGTCGTGACGCTGCCCCGGTGCGACGACTGCGCCTACCAGGCGATCCAGATCGGCTCCGACTGGTACGCCTCCACCGACTACGAGACCCACCAGACCTCGCTCACCAAGGCGCAGGCCGTCACCGACCCCGACGGGCTGATGCGGTTCGTCATCTCGGAGGGGAACCCGGGGGTCGCCAACTGGCTCGAGACGACCGGGCACCGCACCGGCCCCGTCATGCTGCGCTGGCAGCGGCTCGAGCGCGACCTGTCCCCCGAGGACGGGCCGACGGTCGAGATCGTGAAGCTCGCCGAGGTGCCGCAGGCGCTGCCGCACTACGCCCCCATCACCACCGAGGAGTACGCCGCGCGGATCGCCGCCCGGCAGCGCTCGGTCGCCCGAAGGATGCTGAGTTGAACAGGAGAATGGGTTGAGCCAGGACCTCGGCCTCGCGGCCGCACACGACACCTCGATCGAGGAGCGCTACACCGCCGTCCCGCTGCTGAAGGACAAGGTGGTCGTGCTCTCCGGGGTCGGGCCCGGTCTCGGCCGGTCGCTCGGGGAGGAGGCGGCGAAGATGGGCGCCCATCTCGTGCTCGCCAGCCGCACCGCGAGCCGGCTGAAGAAGATGGCCGCCGTCGTCGAGTCCCACGGGAGCCGCGCGCTCGTCGTACCGACCGACGTCACCGACGAGGCCTCGCGCGCCAACCTCGTCGAGACGGCACTGGCGGAGTTCGGGCGCGTCGACTGCCTGATCAACAACGCCTTCGCGATCCCGCCGATGGACCCGATCACCCGGATCGACCCCGCCGATCTCGCGAAGGCCAACGAGACCAACGTCTTCGCGCCGCTGCGGCTCTCGGCCCTCTTCGCCGACGCGCTCTCGGCGAGCAAGGGCTCGATCATCATGCTGAACTCGTGCGTCTCGTTCAGCTCACAGCCGGAGTTCGCGGGCTACAAGCTGTCCAAGGGCGCGCTCGAGCACCTCGCCTCGTCGCTCGCCACGGAGCTCGGGCCGCGCGGCATCCGGGTCAACAGCGTCGCGCCGTCGTACATCTACGAGGACGTCAACCGGGGCTACTTCGACTACCTCGCGGCCGTCGAGGGCAAGACGCACGACGACGTGTACGCCGAGAAGGCGGCGCCGACCGACCTCAAGCGGCTCGCGTCGGCGGAGGAGGTCGCCCGCGCCGCACTCTTCCTCGCCAGCGACCTCGCCTCCGCGGTCACCGGGCAGATGCTGACCGTCGACTGCGGCGAGTTCCACGACTGATGGCCACCTCGGTGGTCGAGCTTGTCGAGACCACGTGGTCTCGACAAGCTCGACCAACGGAGGAATGAGATGAGCGACAACGTCATGGTGCGCGAGCGGCCCGACGTCGGGTCGTACGACGACATCGTCGCGGCGGCCGTCCGCACCACCGGCATGAGCGACTTCGGGGGCACCGCCCACGAGGAGGGCCTGCGCGTCCTGGTCGAGGACCTCGCCTCGCCCGAGGCGGGGCTGACCCCGCGCGGCAACTACTTCCAGCGCTCCGAGGTGAAGTCGGCCCTGGTCGGGGTGCTGCTCACCCAGGCTCAGTTCGCCGCCCACCCGGAGCACCGTGACGTGCCCATCGAGCGACCGGTCTTCGTGATGGGGCTCCCCCGCACCGGCACGACTGCCCTGCACCGGCTGCTGCACGCCGACCCGATGGCGCAAGGGCTGGAGATGTGGCTCACGCAGTACCCCCAGCCGCGGCCGCCGCGCGACACCTGGGAGACGGACCCGATCTTCAACGCCATGCAGCAGGCGTTCGCGGCCCACCACGTCGAGAGCCCCGAGTTCATGGGCATCCACTACATGGATGCCACCACGGTCGAGGAGTGCTGGCGGCTGCTGCGCCAGACCGGCAAGTCGAACTCCTACGAGTCGCTCGCCAACCTGCCGCGCTACACCGAGTGGCTCAAGCGGCAGGACTGGACCGACGCCTACGCGCGGCACAAGCAGAACCTCCAGCTGGTCGGCCTCAACGACCAGGAGAAGCGGTGGGTGCTCAAGAACCCGTCGCACATGACCGCGCTCGACGCGCTGATGGCGGTCTACCCCGACGCGCTGGTCGTCTACACGCACCGCGACCCGGTCACCTGCATCGCGTCGTCGTGCTCGCTGTCGGCCGAGACCACGGCCGGACACAGCACGACGTACGTCGGCGGCGTGATCGGCCACACCCAGCTCGACCTGTGGGCGCGGGCGTTCCACGCGTTCCACGACGCGCGCCCGGCCTACGACCAGAGCCAGTTCGTCGACGTCGCCTTCCAGGACCTGGTGACCGACCCGCTCGGCGTGACCCGGCGGGTCTACGACGAGTCCGGTCTCGACTGGACGCCCGGCGTGCAGTCCGCGATCGCGGAGATCGACCGGGATTCCAGGCAGGGCAAGGCGAAGCCGTCGCACACGTACACGCTCAAGGACTACGGCCTCACCGAGGACCGGGTCCGCGCCGCCTTCGACCGATGACCACCGGTGGTCGCGCGGGCGCCGTACTCAGACTTGAAGGCGGTGACAAACTCATTCGTCAGGGCGCGACATCGATCGGCGCACTCTCTCTCCGAGGATGACCTGGTACGGCAGAGCACGTAGATCGTCGACAGTCACCTCGACACCTCGGGCTTGCGCAAGCCGCACCAGCCAGGGCCAAGGGTGCTCGTCCTCGTCGCGATCGTCGTCGGGAAGCACCGCGTTCAAGACATTTCGAACCACCGTCGCCTCGGTCTCCCGAGGCGGAGGATCCTGTCCCCGCCAGCCAAGAGCGAACCCGCGATCGCGGTGCAACGTGATGACGCGGCCGTCCTCGAGGGTGAGGAACTCGCTCACGGAGAACCGTCGAGTGCGCCCACCATCCGACGTTTCGTCCAGCTCGCAAAAGGCACCGACAGCGATGGGGCGGCCCGTCGGCACCACTGGATCGGGGTCACCACCGGTCTCGAGTGCGCGCGCGATGCCCCCCACTGGCGTTGGATAGGCACGCTCGCCGTCTGCCATCTGCCATCTGGCGAGGCTACCGCTCTGGGTCCTCAGGAACTCGGGTAGCAGTTCCGGTCCTCAGGGTCCGAGCATGTGTATCCGGACGGATCGCCGACGCCGGCGAGACCACGCCGACGTACGGGCGCCCGCCAACCGTGGTTACAAGCCGTCGCACACGTACACGCTCGACGACTAGGGCCCCACCGAGGACCGGGTCCGCGCCGCCTTCGACCGATGACCGCGGTGCGATCACGCTCCTCTCCACAGGCGCGGTGAGCCCCGGTTTCGGCCGGCGGCGCCGCGCGCACCCTCCCAGCATGACCCTTGCCATCGAACCCCAGCTCCTCGAGCGCACCACGCGCGAACTGCTCCGCCACGGTCTGGCCATCGGCGACGAGGCCACGATCCCGGCTCCGGACACGGGAGCCACCACCGGCCTCACCACCGACGGCCTCGACCGGCTCACCGCCCGCGCCCAACGGCTGGCCGACGACCTGCACCGGCTCGCCGACGCGCTCGACGCGTTCCTCGACCACGCGGCCACCATGGACGGCCAGGTCGGCGCGGTGCTCGACGGCCTGCTCGCCGGGGTCCTGCGATGAGCCTCGACATCGAGGTGCGCGGTGACCCGGCGGCGTGCCGTGACACGGCCCGCCGGCTCAACCGCCTCGCCTCGGTCGTCGACGAGGCCTCCGACGGCCTGGCCCGGCAGGCGCACCTCTCGGACCACGACTTCGGCGGCCTCTCGGGCGACGTGTTCCGCGACCACACCGGCCGGTTGGCGGCCGCTGGCGATCGGTCCTCGCGGCGCTGTGCCCGGCTGGCCCGGGCGCTGGACGAGCTCGCCCTCGACCTCGAGGACGTCCGGGCCCTGATGGAGCTTGCCCAGCAGGCCGCCAGGCCGTGGCTCGCGGTCGACGCCGCCACGATCCGGCCACCCACGATGGACCCCCGGCCGGCCGACCCCTGGGTGACCCAGGCGTGGTCCGCCTGGCACCGGGCGGCCCTGCTCGTCGACCGGGCGCGCGCGGTCGAGCACCGCGCCCAGCACGACTGGCGGACGGCCCTGTGGCAGTTCGCCGGCGGCACGCCAGCGGCGACACCCTGGGACCTCGACGACGTCACCGACGGCGACTGGCCCGACGCCGACGGCGTGCCGGCCTATCACCCCGACCTGGGTCCGCACCTCGTCACCGCCAGCCACGCGTCACCACCCCCCAGAGAGCCGCACCACGCGGTCCCAATCGCAGGCACCCCGGCGGGCACCTCGGCGGCCTCCTCGCAGTCCGCCGCACCGGCCGGCGCGGCAGGTCATGGCCCCGGGCGGAAGTGGGGGTACGGCACCGTCGCCACCTGGCACGCCGCAGCCGCGCACCTGACCGGCAACGGCCAGCAGCCGATGGCGTGCGGCACCTCTCCGGTCGGAGAGCTCCTCGGTCAGCCCGGCGAGCCGACGCCCCCGGCAGTCCCGGCACCGCCCGAGGTCCCGGTCGGTCCGCCGACCTGCGGCACCTCACCGGTGCCCGCGCCGTCACCGCCCCCCTCGCCACCGACGTGCGGGACGTCGCCCGTGCCGGAGGTGCTCCGTGCCACCGGCTGACGTGGCGATCTCGGTCCCGGCCAGCTGGCGGCGTACGTCGGACCCCGCGTGCGGCGTGCTGGTCGCGGCGGCCGCGGCGACCCTGCCGGCGAGCGGCTTCCGCCCCTCCGTGCGGCTGACCTGCCAGCCGGCTCCCGGCGACGCCGACGCCTGGTCCGCCCAGTCCGTGGCGGACCTCCGCTCGACGCGGGAGGACTTCGCGCTCGAGGACGAGGACGGCTACGACCTCGGCGGCCACGAGGTGGGCTACCGCCGTTACGCCCACCGGCTTCGCGGCACCGACGTGCTCTGCGACGAGTGGGCGTGGCTGCTCGACGGGGTCGGCCTCGTGCTCACCTGCAGCGTCGCCCGGGAGGAGTACGTCGACTACTGCGACGTGTTCGAGGCGATCGCGCAGACCGTCGAGCCGGCCGCCTGACCAACGACCCTCTGGCTCGCCGAGGATCCGGGCGCCCCGCTTCATCATGTGAAGTGGCCGAAGCGGCACTTCTCACGGTGAGCTCGCCGTGTGAAGTGCCACTTCACCTACATCTCATGGTGGAGCAGGCGCTCAGCGCACCACCCGGACCGCACCGGACACGGTGTCGCGCCTGGCGGGGGCGTGCGAGGAGGTCGACCGGATCTCGAAGGTGCGGTGGGTGCCCGGTCCCGTACCGCGCGACCGCGTGACCGTCACGACCAGCCGCACCGTCTTGCCGGGCTTGACGAGACCCGAGCGGTAGGTGCCCGCAACGACCTGGCGGGTCACGTTCCGGCCACCGGCCCGGTAGGTCACCTTCAGCTTCTTGCTGCTGCCGGTGCCCCGGATCTTCATCCGGTCCGAAGCCGAGCCGTCGTTGTGCACGCGGACCTCGAAGACGGCCTTGCGAGCCGACCCGCGCAGCAGCTGCGACACCTGCTGGCCCGAGGTTCCGTACGTCCCGACACCGACGAAGTGCCCGCCGGCGCGCCGGATCGACGCGTCCGCACGGTAGGTCGGGTGGGCGCCGCCCGGTGCGGGACCGGTGCCCGGGTTTCCGATCGTCAGGTGCTGGGTCGCCGTACCCCTGTTCCCGGCCGCGTCGGTGATCGAGGCGACCACCTTGTAGGTGCCCTCGGCCAGGGCTGCCGCACTGACACCCCAGGCCCCGCCGGGACGCACGGTGGCGCTCAGCGGCTGGCCCCCGATGCTGACGTGCACCGTCGTGCCGGCCTTCTCCGCGGTCGTGCCGTAGGTCCACGGCGACGTGTCGCTCGTCGACCGGCTCGCGCCGCCGTCGATGGTCAGCACCGGAACGGTCACGTCGACGACGAGGGTCTGCTGCGCGCTTCCCGCGTTGCCGGCTCCGTCATCGACGGTGGCGACCACGCTGTGGGCGGCCTCGGCGAGCGTGGGCGCATCCGCGGACCAGGTGCCGTCGGCGGCGACCGGAGCGGTCAGCGTCTTCCCGGCGACCGTGACGGTCACCGTGGAGTCGGCGGCCTCGTCGGTCGTGCCGGCGATCGTCGGTGTCCGGTCCCGGGTCGAGCGCCTGGCGCCACCGTTGATCGTCACCAGGGGTGCGGTGACGTCGACGGTAAGAGCCTGGGTCGCGGTGCCGGTGTTCAGGGAAGCGTCGGTGATCGATGCGACGACGTCGTGGGTGCCTTGGGGCAGCGTGGCCGCGCCGACGCTCCACAGGCCACCGGTGCTCACCGTCGTGTTCAGGGTCTGGCCGGCCACCGTGACCTTCACCGGGCGACCCACGGGCTCGTCCGTCGTGCCCGTGATCGAGGGGGTGGTGTCGTTGGTGGCGCGGGTCGCGCCGCCGTCGATCGTCACGACCGGGGCGACGAAGTCGTCCTTGGGCTCGGTGAACGGGCTGTTGGCCAGGGCGACGGTGCTCGGCGTCAGCGCCCGGCCCTTGATCGAGGCGCCCTCGCCGAAGGTGATCGCGGCGGCACCGAGGAACGTGCCGACCGCCTTGGCGCCGGCGCCGAGCGAGATCGCGCCGACCACCTGCCAGTAGACGTTGTTCGCGAGGGCGCCGTCGGTCAGGACTATCTTGCTGGCGGCCGCTGCGCCGAAGGCCGCCCCGATCTGGAAGACGAATACCGCGCTCGAGTCACCGTCGGCGTCGAGGGTCATCGTGCCGGAGTTCGAGATGGCGGCGGCGGCCGTGTAGACGCCGGGCTTGAAGGTCACTCCGGCCTGGTCGCCCGCGAACCCTCCCGTGCTCGTCTGGGCCCCGGCGGCGTCGTACGCCGACTGGCGGTCCGACTGAGCCTGCTCGGCGGCCGCATCCTTGTCGTGGATCGTGCCGGCCGTCGTGCCGGGCGGGAAGCCTGCGATCACCCCGGTGGGGCTGAGCCCGAGGTCGCCGGCCAGCACGGTGGCGGAGCCGGTGTTCGACACCCCGGAGCCGGCGAGCACCGAGTAGGTCGCGGCCGTCCCCAGGTCGACGAAGGTGGCGGCGCGCCGCGGTGCGACGGGTGCCGCGGTCGCCGGCGAGAGCGGTGCGAGCACGCCGGCCACGAGGAGTACGCCGGCCACGAGGGCCACCCGCGCGGTCCCGGTCCTGGCGTTGAGGGGGCGGGCATGTCGAGCGCGACGCATCATGAGGTGCCTTCACTGCTGAGGCACCGTGATCGCCCTCGTGGTCGTCCACCAGAGCGAGACTTCAAAGTTACCTGCCCTCCCGACACTAGACCCCATGGGAAGGGGCCGCCCCACCGCTGAGCCGCGGCGGCGGCTCGCTACCGCTCCCCCGCGGCGGCGCGCGCGGCGCGCTCCGCGACGGCGTACTCGTCGGTGCGCGCGTCGTAGGTCCAGAAGTCGCGCAGCGCGAGCGCGGTGAGGCCGACGCCGGCGATGCAGGCGAAGCCGCCGCTCGAGACGGCGCCGCGGACGGTCCACAGGTCCGCGGTGACGCCGGCCCGCACCTGCCCGCCGCGCGGGCCGAGGGAGTAGGACAGCATCTCGCTGCCGGCCCGGCGACCGCGCATCCCTTCGGGGATGGTCTGGTTCCACACCGTCCCGCGGAAGACGCCGGAGATCATGTCGGCGGCGCCGGAGAGCATCAGGAACCCAGCGACCAGCCAGATGCTCGGCATCAGACCGGCGACGCCGACGCAGGCGCCGTACGCCGCCGCCGCGACCACGATCGCCCGGCCGTGGTGGTGGACGCGCGAGGTCCAGCCGCTCAGCGCGGTGGCGAGCAGGGCGCCGACCGTCTCCGCGGAGTAGAGCAGGCCGAGCAGCTCGGGCCGGCGGAAGACCTCCTCGACCAGCGCCGGGAACAGCACGACCGGGAGCGCGAGCAGCATGGCCGCGATGTCGACGAGGTAGGTGCCGAGCAGGTCCCGGCGGCTCAGGGCGTAGCGCAGTCCCTCGCCGATCCCGGCGAGACTGGGCGGGGTGGTCTCGGCACGGTGCGGGTAGGGCCGCATCGCGACGAAGAGCAGGGTCGCCACCGCCAGGCCGCCGATGTCGACGAGGAAGCACCAGCCGATCCCGACGTAGGCCACGAGCAGTCCACCGAGCGCCGGGCCCACGAGCACCCCGATCTGCATGCCCAGACTGGTGAGGGCGTTGGCTGCCGCGATCTGGTCGTGGGTGACGGTCCGGGGCATCAGCGCCTCGCGGGAGGGCCGCTGCATCGACGACGAGGATGCGAGCAGCGCCGAGACCACGAAGATCACCCACACGCTCGGGTCGTCGCGGAACGCGTTGACGGCCAGGGCTGCGGTGAAGACGGCCTGCGCGATGCCGGTCCAGATCAGCAGCCTGCGCCGGTCGACGTGGTCGGCGAGGGCACCGCCGTACAGGCCGAAGACGACCAGCGGGACCAGCTCGACGAGGCCGACCGCGCCGACCGCGAAGTTGGAGCCGGTGAGTGTGTAGATCTGGTACGGGATGGCGACGTACGACACCATCGCGCCGAAGTAGAAGACCGTGCCGGCGAGGAACAGCACCCGGAAGTCGCGCGAGCGGCGCAGCGGGGTCACGTCCATGCGCAGCGCGCGGAAGCGTTCTCGCCAGGTCACAACCGCTCATCGTGCCCGCCGGAGCGGGGGCACGCACGCGCTTTTCGGTGCCGCTCAGAGCACCTGGGTGCCGTACATCTCCCCGAGCGGGTCGGCGATCAGCTCGACGCGGGCGCCATCGGGGTCGCGGAAGTAGACCGAGACACCGCTGTGCACCTCGTGCTCGACGCCGGCCTCGACCAGCCTCGCGACGAGCGCCTCCCAGCGTTCGGGCTCGACCGAGATCGCCAGGTGGTGCAGGCCGCCGAGGACCTCGGCGTACGGGCCCACATCGAGGCCCGGGAAGTCGAAGAACGCCAGCAGGTTGCCGTTGCCGATGTCGAAGAAGAAGTGCGACGAGCCGGGGTAGTCGCGGTTCTCGATCAGCTCGGTCAGCGGGAAGCCGAGCACGTCCTGGTAGAAGCGGACGGTCCGCTCGACGTCGCTGCTGATCAGCGCCGTGTGGTGCAGCCCCCGGGCGGTGGACGGTGGCCGGGTTCCGGCGGGCTCCAGGTGGCGGTCGCGGATCGCGGCGCGGGCGCTCGCGAGGGCGTCCTCGTCCGGGCGGTCGTCGCTCATGGTGTCTCCTCGGGGGTTCAGCGGGCCTGGACGCGGATGCGAGAGCCTCGGCGGGGGACGCTGGTGATGTTACGGACCTTCGGCTCGTCGTCGCCGACCGCGGTGACGTCGTACGTCGTGAGCACCTCGCGGAGCACGGCCACGCCCTCCATCAACGAGAACCCGGCGCCGATGCAGCGGCGCACGCCACCACCGAACGGGATCCAGGTGTTCGTGGGCGGGTTGTGGCCGAGGAACCGCTCGGGGCGGAACACCTCGGGGTCCGGGTGGTTGTCCTCGCGACTGTGCGCCACGATGATCGAGGGCCCGACGGTGGCGCCGGCCGGGAGGTCGATGCCGCCGATCGTCGCGGGCTTCATCAGCGTGCGGACCACCATCGGGATCACCGGGTGCAGCCGCAGCGCCTCCTTCATCACCGCGTCGAGCCAGGCGTCGTCCCCGCTGTCGGCGGCCTCCTGCGCGCGCCGCAGCTGCGCGGGGTCGCGGCCCAGCTCGTGCAGCGCCCAGGCCAGCGCGGTCGCGGTGGTCTCGTGCCCGGCCAGCAGCAGCGTGACCAGCTGGTCGCGCAGCTCGGTGTCGCTGAGCGCGTCGCCCTGCTCGTCACCGGTCTCACCGGTGCGGATCAGCCGGGACAGCACGTCGGTGCGCTCGGCCAGGTCGGGAGCGGTACGGCGCTCGCGGATCTCGGCGTACATCAGCGCGTCCAGCTCGTGCTGGTTCTGGACGGTCCGCTTCCAGGGACCGAACCGCTGCAGGCGGGGGTAGCCCCAGCCGAGCAGGACCGCCGGGCTGATCTCGACGGTCTTGTTCACGCGCGGACGCAGCTCGGCGAGCCGCTGCTCGTCGGTGACGCCGAAGACGACCCGGAGGATCACCTCGAGCGTGAGCGCGTTCATCCGGTCGAGTGACCGGAACTCCTTGCCGGGCACCCAATGCGCGACCTCGGCGCGGGCGAGCTCGGTGACCAGCGACTCGTACTCGCGCAGCGCGTGCCCGTTGAAGGCCGGCATCAGCAGCTTACGCGCCCGCTTGTGCTGCGAGGAGTCCTGCAGCAGCAGGGAGTGCTCGCCCATGATCGGCCCGAGGATCGCGTTGGCCTTGCCGGCGTGGAAGATCTCCGGGTCGCCGGCGAAGATCTCCTTCGCGTGCTCGGGGCGGGTGAAGAAGACCAACGGCCGGCCGCGCGGCACCAGGCGCACGGTGAAGACGTCGCCGTACTTCCTGTGCAGGTAGGGGTGGAACCGGTGCCGGAAGCGCAGCAGGCCCGCGGTCTGCACCAGCGCCGGCCAGGTCGGACCCGGCGGCAGGTTGGCGGTGTCGACCGGTGGCAGCGAGTCGCCACCGACGAAGCTCATGCGCCGGAAGCGCTCCTCGGTCAGTCGGCTGACGTCCTGCTCGAGAGTGGCCACCCTCACATACTACGAGTACGTCAAGGGGGTCCCCCGGTCACCAGGGTCGGGCGGGCCGTCGGGGTCCTCGATCGACACCAGGGTGTCCGTGGCGTCCGCGTGCGCCGAGTCGGTGCAGGGCGAGGCCGTGACCGCGGGCGTAGGGTCGACGCGACGCCCGATCCCGTCTCGAGGAGCACCGTGTTGTCCACGCCGATCCGGTCCGGCACGACCACCCTGGCCACGCTCGCGCTGGTCGCCGGCCTGGGCGTGGCCGCGCCTGGGGCCACCGCAGCCCCGGCCACCGACCGCGACGCCCCACGGGGCGACACGCTCTTCCCGGCGCAGGGCAACGCCGGCTACGACGTCCGCCACTACGGGGTCGTGCTGGGCTACGACCCGGTGACCAACCACCTCGACGCGGTCACCACGATCCGGTCGAAGGCCCACCACCGGCTGCGTTCCTTCCACCTCGACCTGTCCGGCATGACGGTCGGGTCCGTCCTCGTCGACGGCCGCGCGGCGACGTACCGGCGCGACGGCCACGAGCTGGTCGTGACTCCGGCGAAGCCCGTGCGGGACGTGTTCACCACGAAGGTCGTCTACTCCGGCACCCCGAGCGAGCACACGGACGCCGACGGCTCCACCGAGGGCTGGGTCCGCACCGCCGACGGCGCGATCGCCCTCGGCGAGCCGGTCGGCGCGATGACCTGGCTGCCGTCCAACAACACCCCCGCCGACAAGGCGACGTACACGTTCCGCGTGACGGCACCCAGCACCGTGCAGGTCGCCGCCAACGGCAACCTTGTGAAGGAGGTCGCCCACGGCACCGACACCACCTGGCTGTGGCGGTCCACGGACCCGATGTCGACGTACCTCGCCACGGTCGCGATCGGCACCTTCGACGTCTACCGGGACTCCACGAGATCGGTCACCGGCCGCACCATCCCGATCTGGTCGTTCGCGGACCCGACGACCCCGGTCTCGCAGGAGACTCGCGACGGGCTGAAGGACGTGATCCGCTTCGAGGAGAAGCTCTTCGGCCGCTACCCCTTCACGTCCGCGGGCATGATCGTCGACAACGCCCGGGTGGGCTACGCGCTGGAGACCCAGACCCGGCCGTTCTACCCGGGTGGCGTCGACACCGGCACGCTCGTGCACGAGATGGCGCACCAGTGGTACGGCGACTCGGTCACCCTGCGCGACTGGCACGACATCTGGCTGGCCGAGGGCTTCGCGACGTACGCCGAGTGGCTCTGGGACGCAGCGCACGGCGACCGGACGCCGGCCGAGCACTTCGACGACCTCTACGCCACGCCGCCCGACAGCGGCCTGTGGGACCCGGCCCCCCGAAAGTTCATCGACCCCGAGGACCTGTTCGGCAGCCCGGTCTACAACCGCGCCGCGATGACCCTGCAGGAGCTGCGCGAGCGGGTCGGCAGCCGCGACTTCTTCCGGATCATCCAGGCCTGGGCGACGGCGCACCGGCACGGCACCGTCCGGACCGCGCAGCTCGTCGCGCTCTCCGAGCGGATCTCGGGCCGCGAGCTGAGCCCGCTCTTCCACACCTGGCTCGACGTGGACGAGAAGCCCGCCGGCTACTAGCCCGGTCGGCCCGGCCGTCGGGCGATGCCCAGGAGCTCGTGCTGCGGGATCGGGTTGTCCCGCGTGGCCTTGCACGTCAGCTGGCGGAGCTCCTGCCCCGGTGTCGTGCGCACCCGCACCTCCCACTCGACTCCGGCCACGTCGAAGACCGCCTCGGTGATGCCGTCGTGTGCCGACCGCGTGACGAGGCGCAGCGCGTCGAGCCGGGTCTCGGCGAGCTCGCGCCGCAGCGCGATCTCGGCGTACTGCACCGGCATCGCGTAGCCCGAGCGGCCGCGCAGGTGGTCGAGGTCGAGCTCGCCGGTCGCGTGGGAGCCGGCCGTCGCGAGGGCGGCCACGGGGTCGAGCCGGCCGTAGTAGAGACCGTGCGGGAGCACGAGCATGTTGCCGGCGAAGCGGTCGCCGCCGATGTGCGAGACCTCCCAGGTCTCCTCGGGGTGCCCGAGTGCCAGAGCCGCCACGACCGGCCGGCCGCGCTCGGCGCAGCAGGCATCGTGCCGGCCGTGCGTGCACACGCAGAACAGCGAGGCGTGGTCCGGGGTCAGCCCGACGGACCGCCCGGCGCCGAGCGCCGACAGGTCGAGGTCGAGCAGGTCGTGCGGGTCGGCGAGGACCGCGCTCTCGAGCCAGGGCCGCTCGGGGTGCGCGTAGGCCGCAAACACGCGGGTGCCGTCCTGGTGGGGCCGGCGGTCCGGCCGTCGGAGGAGCAGCGGCCGCACCCGGGCGGCGGCGCAGGCAGTGGCCAGGGCGCGGCCCAGGCCGTCGGGGAGCCGGGCGTCGCGGAGCGCGTCGACACCCCAGGGCCCGGTGTTCTCGACGAGCAGGAACGCGCGGACCGTCGAGGCGGTGCCGGCGACCGGCTCGTCGCGCAGCACGCTGGCGCCAGCGCACCGGAAGGCCGGGTCGCGGCTCGTCATGCGGTGCTCACCTGACGACCTCGAGCAGCCCTTCTCGGACGAGCCGCCGGCAGAGCACGAGGCGGCTCTGCGGATCGAGGTGGTCGGCGAGGTCGGCGGGCCGGAGCTCGGGGCGGGCGCGGACCTCGTCGAGGGCAGGCCGCAACCAGGCGGGTACGTCGATCGAGCGGTCGCCGAGCAGCACCTCCACCCGGTCCCCGCGCTGGAGCAGCACGCACGGGTGTCCGGCGCGCCGACGGAGCAGGCTGGTGTCGTCGAGGTCCCGGACCGCGAGCACGTCGTGCAGCCCACCGGCGAGCCTCGGAGAGCGACCGGTGAGGAAGCGGCGTACCTCCGCCTCGACGGCACCGGCCGCGTCAACGTGGCGGATGTTGGCGGCGAGCGTCTCGAGGCGCCGGCCGAGCTCGTCGGCGAGCTCGCCCGGGTCGTCGAGGTAGCCGGCGGGCAGGTGCTCGTCGGACACGCCCGCGAGCACGTCCTTGACGCTGCGCTCGACCAGGCCGCGCCAGGTGAGCTGGTTGATGCCGAGAGTGACGTGGAGGGAGACGGTCTCCTGGGCGCGCGCGGCGTGCGGCGTGCCGGTGGGGAGGTACATCGACAGGCCCGGCTCCAGGAGGATGTCCTCGACGCCGTCGGGCGTGTGAACCTCCCACTGCTTGGAGCCGGCGGTCTGGAAGACGAAGACGTCGTGGCTGTCGGAGTGCACCGCGAACCCCTGGGCGCCGGGCGGCGTGAGGTAGGCGTTGGCCTGGCAGGGGTGCCCGAGCTCGAGCTCGAGCTCGGCGATCAGGCGGGTCAGCGGCGGCCAGTAGCGGTGCAGGCCCTGGAAGACGATCGTGGCGCCACCGTCGAAGAGCGCGAGCGCCTTGCGGGCGTCGACCAGCCCGCTGAGCGGCTTGCCCGCCAGCGTCGCGCCGCGGGTGTACGACGACTCCGGCAGCACCGAGCCGTCCTGGGCGATCCGGATGCTGGGGGTGCGGATGGCCGACGACGTCAGCAGCGTGTCGACGTCGTCCAGCGAGAGCAGGCCGACGAGGTTCTGGGGTTCGGCGTGGTGCAGGTGCACGCGCGACGCCCAGACCTTCGCGAGGAAGGTCTTGGCGTCACCGCTGAGCAGGTCGAGAGCGCTCAGGACGCGTCACCGTCGGTGGTGTCCTTGGCGTCGCCGTCGGTGCCGTCGGCGTCGCCGCCGTCGGTGCCGTCACCGTCGGTGGTGTCCGTCGCGTCGCCGTCCGAGGCGTCGCCGTCGGTGGTGTCCGTCGCGTCCCCGTCGGTGCCGTCGGCGTCGCCGCCGTCGGTGCCGTCCGCGTCACCGACCGGGGGCGTCGTGCCCGCACCGCTGGTGGTCATGTCGTCGTCGTTCAGGG
>JAOPXF010000384.1 GCA_025965295.1 Nocardioides sp. | reverse complement strand
CCTTGAGCAGGCGACCGAACGGAGACTCACCCAGCGCCCAGCAGGCGGCGAAGGTGAGGACCGCGGCGGCCAGCATCACCCAGAAGAACTGCTCGGGGCGGATCAGCAGCGTGCCGCCGATCGACATCGGCGGGATCCCGGAGAGGCCGTAGGGGCCTCCGGTCACCGAGTCCATGACGCCCATGAGCTGGAACGCAACGAGCTGGAAGGCGAGGGTCAGCAGGATGAGGTACTCGCCGCGGACCAGTCGGACCGCGGGGATGGAGATCAGCAGCGCGGCCAGGAAGGCGATGACCATGGCGGCGAGCAGGGCGGGGAACCAGCCCCAGCTCGCACCGGTCTGGAGCCCTGCCGTGGCGACCCCGCCGAGCTCCTCGACGGACGGGAGGGTCAGGCGGGCGGCCGTGAAGCCGCCGATGCCGAAGAAGACGGCGTGCGCCATTGACACCCGGCCGGCGTACCCGAGCAGCAGGTTGAGCGAGACCCCGAGGGTCATCAGGATCAGGATGCCGATCGCGACATCTGCGTAGTAGCTCATCAGGCGGCTGCCTTCCCGAGGAGGCCCTGCGGCCGGACCAGCAGGACGAGGAACATGGCGCCGAAGACGACGACGGGGCCGTAGTCGACCTGGAGGTAGAGCGCGCTCCAGCTGCTCAGCAGCCCGAGCGCGAGGCCACCGAGCGCGGCACCCCACTGGGATCCGATGCCACCGAGGAAGGCGGCGATGAACCCGATCAGCGTGGGCTGCAGGCCCATCGTCGGCGTGGCGACGCCCTTCGTGGTGAAGAGCAGCGCGGCGACGGCCACCAGGAGGGAGCCGAGGGCGAAGACCACGGTGTAGACCCGCTTGCTGTCGATGCCCACGGCCTCGGCCATGGTCGGGTTGGTGCGCATGGCGGTGATGGAGCGGCCGAAGCGCGTCCTGGAGACGAACGTGGCGACGGCCGCGATCAGCACCCAGGAGACGAGTACGGCGATCACGTCGTGACGGGAGACCGTCACCGCGCCGAGGGAGTACGTCGGGTTGTCCGGCCGCGGCAGCGTCTGGTTGTCGGGGCCGAACACGATCTGGATGAGGTTGGGGAACGCGACGCTGATGCCGAGAGACACCAGGAAGATGGTCAACAGCGTCGCGTTCCTCTTCCGCATCGGGCGGTAGAAGACGACCTCGATCAGGAGCCCGAACAGGGCTCCTGCGGCGAGGCCTACCAGCAGTGCCACTGCCAGCGGGAGACCGAGGGTGTTGGCAGCCCAGACCGCGGCGTACGCGGCAGCGGCATAGGCCACCGCGTGCGCCAGGTGGAAGATCTTCGTCGTGGCGTAGATGACTCCGAAGCTCACCCCGAGCAGGGCGTAGGAGGAACCGACGACGATTCCCGAAACGGTGAGCTGGGCCAACAGGCTGAGATCCATCATGCTCCTCGGTCGATCAGTGGCTCAGACCAGCGCCGTGGCGGGGTCTGCCCCGGCTTCGGGCTTCACGATGTCCGCGACCTTCTCGGGCTGGCCGCCGACGACCTTGAAGACGCCCATGGGCTTGGAGATCGTGTGGTCGTCGGGGTTGAAGGTGACCTCGCCGGTGGCCGACGCGTCACCGCCGTACAGCGACTTGAACGTCGGGTTGGCGACGAGCGCCTCCTGCAGGGCCGTGGTGTCGGTCGGGTCGCCACCATCCGCCAGGACGCGGCGGGCGAGCTCCCACACGAAGAAGACCTCTTCGTAGTAGTTGGCGCCGTAGTACTCCGGGTCCTCACCGAACATGTCGTTGTGACCGTCGACGAAGATCTTGTTCCACGGGTTCGGGTTCTTCGGGTCGTAGAAGTCCGTGCAGAAGTTGTACGTGTCGTACGACGCGCCGGCGACCTTGGCGGCCTGCTCGGTGAACTCGATGCCCATGACCGGGACGTCCACGTCGGCCTCGCGCAGCTGCTTGACCAGGTAGCCCGCGTCGTCACCGAAGCTGAAGGTGAGGATCGCGTCCGGCGCCGCCGACTTGATCCGCGCGACGATGGAGCTGAAGTCCGTCGCGCCCACGTCGTGCTGCTCGTTGGCCACGACCTCGCCGCCCGTCAGGGACTTCCACGCCTCGGGGGCGATCGTGCTCGCGCCCGCGACGCCGTTCTCCTGGGTGCCGACGATCGCCAGCTTCTTGGCGTCGGGGAACTCCCGCGCGATCCAGGCGAGGCCGCCCGGGCACGGGTCGTCGCCGAAGATCATCCGGGTCTGCCACAGGAACGGCTTGCCGACCTGGCCCGGGCTGGAGCCGCCACCGTTGAAGGAGAGCAGCTTGTTCTGGCCGATGAGCGGGACGATCGCCTCGCTCGGGGCGCCGTACGAGGTCTGCAGGATCTTGATCTGGTCCTGCGTGACCAGCTGACGGGTGGCGGTCAGGGCCGTGGGGACGTCACCGCTCTTGTGGTCGGCGATGTGCAGGTCGTAGTTGATGCCGTCGGCGACCTTGATCTGCGCGGCGGCCAGCTTGGCGCCGTTGCCCATCACCTTGCCGAAGAACGAGCCCTGGCCGGTGATGGCGAGGAGCATGCCCGCGGAGAGGGTGACGCCCGCGCCGCCCTCCTTGCCGCCGGGGCCGAAGATGTCGTTGAGGCCGCCAGCGACCTCGGGGTCCACCTTGGCGGTGGAGATGGAGGACGACGATCCCGAGTCGTTCCCTCCGCAGGCTGCGAGCAGGCTGACACCTCCGAGCACGGCACTGCCTCGAAGGAACCCGCGACGCGAGACGTCAACGGACGGGAAGCTGAGGCGAGACGGGACGCTCGCCAACTTGCGACGGTTACTCATGACATTTGCTCCTCAAAGGCTGCGCGGGATTGCGCGTTCTGCGAAAGGGTTGAAGCAGGAGGCGTCGCCGCTCAGGCGACGCCACCGTCGATGACCAGCAGCTGACCCGTCATGTACGACGACGCGTCCGAGGCCAGGAAGAGGACGCCACCGGCGATCTCCTCCGGCGTGCCCTGGCGGCCCAGCGGAACGGCTTGCCGCACCGCGTCCTCCTGGGACTCCCGGCCACCCATGAAGTCGATGGCCGGTTGGTTGAAGGGGGTGTCGATCCAGCCGGGGCAGATCGTGTTCACCCGGATCCGGTCGGGGGCGAGCTCGGCGGCGAGCGCCTTGCTGAACCCGACGATGGCGCCCTTGGACGCGGAGTAGGCCGTCATGCCCGGACCGCCCTTGATCGCGGCCAGGGACGCGGTGAAGACGATCGAGCCGCCCGACTCCCGCAGGTGCGGCACGAGGTGCTTGGCGCCGAGGAAGCAGTGGCGGGGGTTGACGCTGAACAGGGCGTCCCACTCGTCGGCCGGGAACTCGGTCACCGACCCGGACCGCTGCAGGCCGGCGTTGAAGAAGCCGACGTCGAGGCCGCCGAGCTCGTCGGCCGCGGAGGTGACGAGGTTCTCGATCGCCTGCTCGTCGGTCACGTCGGTCTGCACGAACGAGGCAGTGCCACCCTCGCTCGTGATCAGGTCCACGGTCTCCGACGCTCCGGTCGAGTCCACGTCTCCGATGACGATCTTCGCCCCGTGGCGCGCCAGCAGCAGGGCGCTGGCCCGTCCGATGTTCGCGGCGCCGCCCGTCATGACGACGCGCTTGCCCTCCAGCTGCCTGAGGTCGACCATCCGGGTCACGCCCCGAGGGCCGCGGCGCCGGCGGCCGCGATCTCGTGGTCCTGGTCGGGGGAGCCGCCGGCCACCCCGACGGCGCCGACGATCGCGCCGTCGACCTGGAGCAGCACGCCGCCGCCGAAGGTCACCAGCGCGCGACCCACGGCCGCGTGCGCGGTCTGCAGGCCGAAGAGCGGCGCGCCCGGCTGGGCGAGCGCCTCGACGTCGCGGGTGTCACAGCTCAGGGAGCGCGACGTGTAGGCCTTGGCCTGGGAGATGGCCGCGCTGGCCAGCAGGGCGTCGTCCATGCGAGCGAACGCGAGCAGCTCGCGGCCGTCGTCGATCACGGCGATCGACGAGGGGGACGAGATCTCGCGCGCCTTGGCGGCGCATGCCTCGAGCACGGTCTGGGCTTGGGCGAGGGAGAGCGATGTCACGATGACTCCTGGTGATGGTCGGGTCAGGGGAGGGTGAGGGCGACGGGCCGGACCGGCGATCCGGTCACGCCCTCGAGCTTCAGGGGCAGGCAGACGAACAGGAACTCGGTGGCACCGGCCGCGGCCAGGCCCTCCAGGTCCAGGTTCTCGAGGATGTAGATGCCGGCCTCGTAGATGAGGACGACGTGGCAGGGCAGCGAGCCCAGCTCCGGGTCGACGTGATCGGGGACGTCGAACGCGACGTTGTCGGCGCCGCACAGCAGCGGCTTCTTGGCCGCCAGCCAGCGCGCGGCCTCGGGGCCCACGCCGGGACCGCGGAGGTAGGCGTCCGTGTCCGTGTCCGCGTAGTAGCGGCCGTTGCCCGTCCGGACCAGCACGCAGTCGCCGGGACGGATGGTGATCCCGCCCGCCTCGACCGTCTCCACCAGGTCTGCCTCGGTGATCAGGTAACCCTGCTCGAGGGCGTCCACGCCCTTGGTGGCGGCCACGTCCAGGAGCACGCCGCGGCCCATGATCGGGGCGATCGTCTCGACGCCGAGCTCGGTGAAGCCGCGGTCGGTCTGCACGTCCGGACTCACCTGCACGCCACCGAACATCTCCAGCTCCACGGCCTGGTGGCAGAGCGCGTCGATGTGGGTGCCGGAGTGCTCCTGCATGGTGATGGTGCCCGAGGCGCTGGTCCGCACCGCATCGCCCATGCGCTCATGACGGCGGTGCAACGTGTAGACGAAGCCCGGCCAGTGCGCGGGGAAGATCGGGGCGCCGATGTAGCGGGGGTGCTCCAGCTCGTACGCGGTGCCTCCGGCGACGGCGGTCAGCAGCGATTCGAGGTCAGTCACGAGCAGCGGCCTTGCCCAGCGTGAGGGGCTCGCCGGCAACGTTCCAGGATCCGTCCTGGTACTCGGTGAGCAGCACCTGGATCGCCTCGGGCGCCGAGCCGAGGGTGCGGTGCACCGCGTCCGTGAGCTCGCGGACGAGCTCGGACTTGACCTCGTCCGGTCGGCCGGAGAGCAGATGGACTTCCAGGATGGGCATGCAGGAACCTCGCTTCGGGGTGAGACGGACGCCACAGTCCGTGTTTCGCTATGATAAACAGAGTCCGCACAAAGAAACAACGAGGTCTCAAAAAGTCGCGTCAGAAGGTCGGGTAGCGAGCGTGAGAAGCCGTCTGGACACCGGCCGCCGGTCCGCCCTCCCCCGCCCCGCGGCGCTGGATCCGGTCCGCCAGTGCGCCCTCGTCGTGGTCGTCTACGCCGTGGTCGTGGCCGGGGTGACCCTACCGACGCCGCTGTACGTGACGTACCAGGAGCGGTGGGCGCTGACGAACCTGGGGGTGACCCTCCTGTACGCGCTCTACCCCGCGGGCGTCCTCGTGGTCGTGCTGCTCGCCGGGCACTGGTCGGACAGCGTGGGACGGCGGGCGGTGGTCGCGATCGCGCTCGCGTGCAGCGCGCTCAGCGGGCTGGCACTGCTGGCCTCGACCTCGGTTGCGCTGGTGGCCGCCGCCCGCCTGCTCACCGGACTGGCCTCCGGCTTCGTCGTGAACGCGGCGAACGCCCTGCTCGTCGAGCTCGCCGTACCCGCCAGACGCCGACTCGCCTCGCTCGTCTCCACCGGCACGAACCAGGTCGGCATCGGGCTGGGCGCCGGGCTGTCCGGACTCCTCGTGCAGTACGCCTGGGCCCCGACCCGCCTGGTCTATGCCGGCCACGTCATGGCGCTCGGGGTCGCCGCCCTGTGCCTGCGCCTGGTCCCCGAGACGTTGCCGACGACCGGTCGCCTCTCGTTGCGCGTGCCGTCCCTCCGGTTCCCCGCCCGCGACCGCGCCGAGTTCCTCGCGGCGAGCCTGGCCTCGTTCTCGGCCTTCGCTCTCTGCGGGCTGCTCGCCGCGCTCGCGCCCGCCATCGTGCGCGAGCAGCTGGGCCACGACAACGCCGCGCTCGCCGGCGGCGCCGTGGCCGCGGTCTTCATCGCCTCCGGCACCACCCAGTTCGCGTGGGCCCGGTTGCCGAACCGGCGCACCGTCCTCGGCGGACTCGCCGCGCTGGTCGGCGGCCTGGCCGGCATGACCGGGAGCCTCCACGGCGAGTCGTTCCCGCTCTTCGCGCTGAGCGCAGCGGTCGGGGGCGTGGGCGTCGGCGCGGTCTTCATGGGCAGCCTGGCCACCGTGAACGCCCGGGCCGGGGGGCAGGGCCGGGGCCGGATCACCTCGACGTACTTCGCGATCACGTTCTCGGGACTGATCCTGCCGGTCCTCGGCACGGGGCTCGCCGCCGACCACCTGTCGCAGTTCCAGGCCACCGCCGCCTTCGCCACGGGCATCGGCGCGGTCGCGCTGCTCTCCGCCGTCCTGCTCCTGCGGGTGTCCGCCAGCGAGTAGGCCACCGAGGGCAGCCGCCGCCGCGCGCGGGTTCCGTCCAGTGGAAGAATGACCCCGTGGCCGGCAACACCTCGACCCCCGGGACCAGCGTCACCTCGCGTGCGCTGGCGATCGTCGGCGCGTTCGACGAGCAGCACCGGCGGCTCACCCTGACCGACCTCGCGGAGCGGGCGGGGCTGCCGGTGCCGACCACCCACCGTCTGGTCGGCGAGCTGACCGCGTGGGGCGCACTGGCTCGCACCCCCTCCGGCGAGTACGTCGTGGGCCGCCGCCTGTGGGACATCGGGCTGCTGGCCCCCGTGCAGACCGGGCTGCGACAGCTGGCGTCGCCGTTCCTCCACGACATCTACGGCGCGACGCTCGCGACCGTGCACCTCGCGGTGCGCGACGGCATCGAGGTGCTCTACCTCGACCGGCTGGCCGGGCACACCTCGGTGCCCGTGGTCAGCACGATCGGCTCCCGGCTGCCCCTGCACGCGACCGGCGTGGGCAAGGTGCTGCTGGCGCACGCGCCGCCCGACGTGCAGGCCGCCGCCCTGGCGAGCCTCGTGCGCGTCACGCCGTACACCGTGACCCAGCCGGGGCTGCTGCGCCGCCAGCTCGCGCGCGTGGTCCGCGACGGCTACGCCACCACGGTCGAGGAGATGAGCCTCGGCGCCTGCTCGGTGGCCGTCCCGATCCACCGCGGCGACGACGTCGTCGCGGCGCTCGGCCTGGTGGTGCCCAGCTTCAAGAAGGACCGCCCGCGCCTGGTGGCCGCTCTGCAGGTCGCGGCCCGCGGCGTCGGCCGGCTGATCAGCCAGGGTCAGAACGGGTAGGGCGCGATCTCCGGCCGCATCGTCAGCCACTGGATCTCGGTGAACGACTCGATGTTGGCCTGCGCGCCGCCGATCCGCGACCCGTTGCCCGAGCTCTTCATCCCGCCGAACGGCGCGTTCGCCTCGTCCATCACGGTCTGCTCGTTGATGTGGACCTTGCCGGACACCAGCCGGTCCGCGATCCGCATCGCCTGGCCGACGTCGCCGAGGATGCCCACGGAGAGGCCGTATTCGTTGGCGTTGGCGAGCTCGACCGCCTCGTCGATGGTCGAGAAGCTCATCACCGGGGCGACCGGCCCGAAGATCTCGTCGCTCCAGGCCGGGTTGTCGGGCGTGAGGCCGGTGAGCACGGTCGGCTGGTAGTAGGGCCCGTCCACGGAGCCGCCCGCGACCACGGACGCCCCCTGTGCGACCGCGTCGCTCACGATGCCGTCGATCCGCTTGAGCTGCTTGGCGTCGATGATCGGCCCGAGCGCGACGGTACCGCTCTTGGGGTCGCCGACGGGCAGGTGGGTGGCCTTGGCGGCGAGCGCCGCGACGTACTCGTCGTGCAGCGACTCGTGGACCAGGTGCCGCCCGGAGGTCATGCAGATCTGGCCCTGGTGCATGAAGCTGCCGAAGGCACCCGCCGAGGCGGCGAGGGCCAGGTCGGCGCCGGGCAGCACGATCAGCGCGTTGTTGCCGCCGAGCTCGAGGTGGGCGCGCTTGAGGTGGCGCGCGCACGCCTCGCCGACCTTGCGGCCCGCGGCGGTCGAGCCGGTGAACGCGACGACGCGCACCTCCGGCGCCTCGACCACGGCCGCGCCGATCTCGGCGCCGCCCGGGAGCAGCGACAGGACGCCGGCCGGCAGCCCGGCCTCCTCGAAGACCCGAGCGAGGACGACTCCACCACAGACCGCGGTGCGCGGGTCGGGCTTGAGCAGCACGGAGTTGCCGAGCGCCAGCGCGGGCGCCACCGAGCGGATCGAGAGGATCAGCGGGAAGTTGAAGGGGGCGATGACGGTGACGACGCCGACCGGGCGGCGGCGGGCGAACGACCAGCGGTCGTCGTTGGTGGTCAGGACGTCGCCGGCCGGGTGCGACGGCAGGGCCGCGGCCTCGAAGCACTCCTGCGCGGCGACGTGGGTCTCGAGCTGGGCCTTGGGCGGGATGCCGCCGGACTCGCGCACGATCCAGTCCTCGATCTCGGCGGCGTGCTCCTCGAAGAGCTGCCCGGCCCGGCGCAGCACCGCCGCCCGCTGCTCGGGTGGCGTCGCCGCCCAGTCCGCCTGGGCGCGGGCGGCCACCTGCGCCGCCTCGGTCACGTCCTCGACCGAGGCCACGCCGTACGAACCGAGCACCTCACCGGTCGCGGGCTCGACCGCGTCGGACGCGCCGCCGCGCCCCGCGCGCCAGCCGTCGATCAGGAGCCTGCCGTGCCACTGCGGGTCATCGAGGAGAGTCATGCACCAGTGATACCGCACGGCGGCGACACGGGCCCAGCAGGCATTCCACCCAGTGGAAGGGGGCCATGGCCCGGGGTGCGCCCCGACGGGTTCACTTCGTCCATGACCACGACGCCGGCCGGCAGCGGGACCTCCGACCTGCGCACCCAGGTCGCCATCATCGGGGCCGGCCCCGCCGGCATGCTCCTCTCCCACCTGCTCGCGGCCGGGGGCGTGGAGTCCGTCGTGGTCGAGACCCGCTCGGAGGAGTACGTCGCCGGCCGGATCCGCGCGGGCATCCTCGAGCAGTCGACGGTCGACCTGCTCCACTCGGCGGGCCTCGGGGACCGCCTGGACCGGGAGGCCCACGAGCACCGGGGCATCTACCTCCACTGGCCGGAGGAGCGGCACCACCTCGACTTCGTCGAGCTCACGGGCCGCTCGGTTTTCGTCTACGGGCAGACCGAGGTGCAGAAGGACCTGGTCGCGGCCCGCCGCGCCGCCGGCCAGGAGGTCCACTACGAGGTCTCCGACACCGCGCTGCACGACCTGGAGACCGACCACCCCTCGGTGACGTTCACCGACTCCTCGGCAGCGGCCCGGCGGCTCACCGCCGACGTCGTCGTGGGCTGCGACGGCTCGTTCGGACCCAGCCGGGCCTCCGTGCCGGCCGGCGTACGACAGAGCTGGGAGAAGACGTATCCCTACTCCTGGCTGGGGATCCTCGCGGATGTCGCGCCCTCGACCGACGAGCTGATCTATGCCTGGCATCCCGACGGCTTCGCGTTGCACTCGATGCGGTCGCCGACCGTGAGCCGGCTCTATCTCCAGGTGCCGAACGGCACCGACGCGCAGACCTGGTCCGACGACCGGATCTGGGAGTCCCTCGCGACCCGCCTCGGACACGGCCAGGACGGCTGGCAGTTGACGCCGGGCCCGATCACCGAGAAGAGCGTGCTGCCGATGCGCTCCCACGTCTCGACACCCATGCGCCACGGCCGGCTCTTCCTCGCCGGCGACGCGGCACACATCGTGCCGCCGACCGGCGCCAAGGGGCTGAACCTCGCGGCCGCCGACGTCGGCCTGCTCGCCCCGGCCCTCATCGACCTGCTCCGCAAGGGCGACGGCCGGCTGGCCGACGCCTACTCCGAGACCGCGCTGCGCCGCGTCTGGCGGTGCACGCACTTCTCGTGGTGGATGACCACGATGCTGCACACGAGCAGCGACGAGTTCGACCAGCAGCTCCAGCTCTCCCAGCTCCGCTGGGTCACCTCGAGCGAGGCCGGCGCCACCGGGCTGGCCGAGAACTACGCCGGGCTGCCGATCGGTTTCTGAGTCGCGTCCGTGGATCGTGCGCGAACTGTCGACGAGCGGCCTGGCGCCAAGTCAGGCGACGCTGATCAACCACTCCTCCACCGCAGACATGCGCTGAACATCGGGATGGAAGTAGAAGACGCTCTCGTGCTGAATCCGCCCGAGGACCACTAGATGCTCGAGTTCGCCTCGGCGGGCGCGCGCCAAAGCAGCCCCGAGCTCCACGAACATCCCTCGCCCGTCGTGCTCCGACATCACGACCAGCACTGCGTCGGCATCAAGCACGGCGTCCAGATCATCCGTGGCGATCTTGGCCGAGAGGGCGGGGGCTGCTGCGTGATCGACCATGACGGTGACATCGGAGCCTCGGGTCCAGTCCAGCGTGAGTTCGTGCCCTGCCGCCACCACTGCGACCTGGACCGCTCGCACCTTCTCAATGTCGGCGAGGGGTCCGGCCACGTAGATCTTCACGCCGCCACGATCCCACGGTGCAGAACGGGCATGTGTGTCCTGCTCGGTGATCGCTTGCCGAAGATGGCGGTGATCTCACGTCACCTGGTGACTGGAGATCACCGCCATCTGCCGTTGCGTCCACGCGACGCAGAGCTCATTGCCCTCCGGGTCGAGGCCTCAGCTCAGGGAGCCGTGCTGCGCGAGGTACGCCGCGCCCTCGTCGTCCAGGTTGCCGTGCGCCTGCGCGATCCGGGCCCAACGCACCGACATCCGGGCGAAGCGCAGGGGGTTGTAGACGTCCTCCTCACGGGAGAACATCCCGTCGCCGGCGTAGGTCATGATCGTGAGGTTCGACTCCTCGTGGGCCGAGCCGTCACCGGGGTCGGGCATCAGGGTGCGGACCTCGCAGATCAGCCGCGAGGTCGGCTCGTCCACGACCTGCCAGGCCAGCGGGAAGCCGGTCATCGCGCTCCCGGGGAACGACGTCATCGTGCGCACCGACCACTCCCGGATCTCGTCGCGGCCGTGGAGCTCGCCGAACGCGTGCTCCCGGTAGACCGCGTCCTCGGTGAAGAGGTCGGCGAAGCCGTGCCAGTCGCCGGAGGCGGTGAACTCCTGGACGTGGCCGTGGAAGACGGCGTACGCCTCCGCGATCTCGGCGGCGCCGAACCGTGCGGTCACTGTCGGTACTTCCGGTAGCTCCAGACGATCATCCCCATGGCGAAGAGACCCGAGGCGACCTGGGTGATCCCGGTCCCCCAGCCGCCGACCAGCCACCACTTCTCGTCGAGCGTCCACCAGTCCGGGGCCTCCGGACCCCAGATCCACAGGACACCGGCGGCGACGAGCAGCACGGCCAGGGTCGCGGAGAAGACGATGCGCACCCAGGTCTCGACGCTCTCCTCGGCGGCCCGGAGCGCCTTCTCCTTGACCGGCTCGAGGCGCCGCTCGGCCCACTCGTACTGCTGCGAGAGCAGGGCGAGACCGGCGAAGATCCCGAGCAGGCCGGGGCCGGGCAGGACGAGGGCGGCGATGCCGGCCACGACCAGCACCCAGCCGAGCGTTTCGAGGGCCACCCGGCGCGCCGCTGACTTCATGGCTGAACCCTCTCAGACGGGTGGCTGTCCGGGGGCGAACCCGGCTGCGACGCGTCGGCAGCTCAGGGCTCCAGCGTGTAGCCGAGCCCGCTCGTCGTCACGAGGTGCCGCGGATGTGCCGGGTCGGCCTCGAGCTTGCGCCGCAGCTGAGCCGCGTAGACCCGCAGGTAGTGGGACTCGTGCTCGTACGCCGGCCCCCACACCTCGCGGAGGATCTGGCTGCGTGGGACCAGCTTCCCGACGTTGCGGGCCAACAGCTCGAGGAACGCCCACTCGGTGGGCGTGAGCCGTACGTCGTCGCCGGCGCGGGTCACGCGCTTGCGCGCCAGGTCGATGACCAGGTCGCCGACCTCGACGGTCGAGACCGTGGGAGCGGCCTCCTGGCTGCGTCGTACGGCCGCCCGCAGGCGCGCCATCAGCTCGTTCATCGCGAACGGCTTGGTGACGTAGTCGTCGGCCCCGAGGTCGAGCGCCTCGATCTTGTCCTCACCGTGCTGCCGGGCGGACAGCACCACGATGGGCACCCTCGTCCAGCCCCGCAGCCCGGAGATCACCTCGGTCCCGTCCATGTCGGGCAGCCCCAGGTCGAGCACGATGACGTCGGGGTGCTCGATCGCGGCCGCGTCGAGGGCGGACCGCCCGTCCGCGGCCGTGACCACGTCCCAGCCGTGCGCACGCAGGTTGATCGCCAGAGCCCGCGCCAGGGCCGGCTCGTCGTCGACGACCAGCACCTTGGACCTCACGGGACCACCTGGGCCGGGGAAACCGACGGCTCGGCTCGGCTCTCGGCCCGCGGGACCGACAGGACCATCGTCAGGCCACCTCCCGGGGTGTCCTCGGCCGTGAGGGTCCCGCCCACCGCCTCGGTGAGGCCGCGCGCGACCGCGAGTCCGAGACCCAGCCCGCCCGGACTGGTGTCGTCGAGGCGCTGGAAGGGCTCGAACATCCGCTCGCGCTGAGCCGGTGGCACTCCGGGTCCGCGATCGACGACCAGGATGTCCACGGACCCCGGCAGGACGTGGGCCATGACGCGCACCGGGGTGTTGCCCGCCGACACGCGGACGGCGTTGGCGACCAGGTTGGCCACGACCCGTTCGAGCAGACCGGCGTCGGTCCGGACCATCGGCGCCGACTCGTCGAGCTCGAGGGACACGGCACCGTCCGGCTGGCCGGCCACGGCGAGGGGCAGCACCTCCTCGAGACTGCGGTCGCGGAGCACCGGGTGCAGCAGGCCGGACTGGAGCCTGGAGAGGTCGAGCAGGTTGTCGATCAGCCGCTCGAGCTGCTCGGTGGACGACTCCACCGCGGCGACCAGCTCGGCCTGGTCCTCGGAGCCCAGGGCCCCGGTGACCAGGCCGTCGACCGACGCGCGCATGGTCGCCAACGGGGTCCGGAGGTCGTGGGAGACCGCCCGCAGGATGGCGGTGCTCGTGGCCTCGGCGCGCTCCAGGCTGGCGGCCCGGTCCTCGCGCTCACGCAGGCGGCGGTGCTCGAGGACCAGGCCGGTCTGCACGGCGAACGCTTCCAGCACCCGCTGGTCGGTCGCGCGCAGGGGGGAGCCGCACAGGACGATCACGTGGTCCTCGTCGACCTTGACGCGGGTGTCACCGTCATCGGGGGCACCGGCCGGGGTGGTGCCGCTGGCCGCGACCACCGTCCAGCCCGCCGGCCCTCGGGCCAGCAGGGAGACGGCGTCCTGCCCGAAGACCTCGCGCAGCCGTTCCACGATCGCCTCGGCGGTGTCCTGCCCGGTGAGGACCGAGCGGGACAACGAGCCCATGGTCGCGGCCTCCGTGCGGGCGCGCACCGCGTCCGCGGCACGCCGCGAGGCCCGGTCCACGACCGTGGCCACCCCGACCGCCACTGCCACGAACACCAGGAGTGCGACGAGGTTCGTGGGCTCGGAGATCGTCAACCGGCGCACCGGCGGGGTGAAGAACCAGTTCATCAACAGGAAGCCCCCCAGCGCGGTGACCAGCGCGGGCACGAGGCCGCCGACCAGCGCCACCAGCACCGTGACCGCCAGGAACAGCAGCACGTCGATCGGCAGCTGGTCGGGGTCGCTCACCATCTCCAGCACGACCGTGAGCAGCACCGGCAGGACGACCGAGGCCACCAGGCCGACGACCTGGCGCTCCCGACTGAGCGGGGAGAGGTACCAGTGCCTCCGCGTCGCCCGCGCCACCTCGTCGTGCGTGACGAGGTGTACGTCGATCGACTCGGCCAGGGCCGCGATCCGGTCGCCGGTGGTGCCGGTGAACAGGCGACGGACTCGACCGTGGCGGGAGACACCGACGACGATCATCGTCGCGTTCGCGCCGGACGCGAAGTCCACCACGGCCGCCGAGACGTCCTCGCCCACCACGGAGTGGAAGGTCCCGCCCAGGGAGGCCACGAGTTGCTGGGCCCGGGCGACGCGGGTCTCGTCGGGGTTGGCCAGACCGTCGCTGGAGATGACGTGGACGGCGAGCAGCTCCGAGCCGGCGGCGCGCTGGGCGAGCCGGGCGCCGCGGCGCAGCAGGGTCTCGCTCTCCGGACCGCCGGTGACCGCGACGACGATCCGCTCCTTGGCCGGCCACGGCTGCTCGATGCCGTGGTCGCGCCGGTAGTCGTCCAGGGCGTCATCGACCCGGTCGGCGAGCCAGAGCAGGGCCAGCTCGCGCAGCGCGGTCAGGTTGCCGACCCGGAAGTAGGACGTGAGGGAGGCGTCGATCTGCTCGGCGCGGTACACGTTGCCGTGCGCCATCCGGCGCCGCAGCGCGTCGGGGGACATGTCGACCAGCTGGATCTGGTCGGCCGTGCGCACCAGCTCGTCCGGCACCGTCTCCCGCTGGCGGACTCCCGTGATCCGCTCGACCGCGTCGTTGAGCGACTCGAGGTGCTGGATGTTGACGGTCGTGACGACGTCGATGCCCGCGGCGCGGATCTGCTCGACGTCCTCGGCCCGCTTCTCGTGCCGGCTGCCGGGGACGTTGGTGTGGGCCAGCTCGTCCACGCAGACCACGGCGGGCCGCCGGGCGATGACGGCCGCGGTGTCCATCTCGGTGAAGGTGGTGCCGCGGTAGGAGATCTCCGCGCGGGGCACCACCTCGAGCCCGTCGACCATCGCCTCGGTGTGCTCGCGGCCGTGCGTCTCGACGTACCCGACGACGACGTCCGTGCCGCGTTCGCACCGACGCCGGGCCTCACCCAGCATCGCGTAGGTCTTCCCGACCCCGGGAGCCGCGCCGAGGTAGACCGTCAGCCGGCCGCGGCGCCCCGCCTCCACCATGGCTCGATCCTGCCAGTCAGGCGGGCGGCGCGTCGCGCCCCGCCAGCCGGAGCACGTCGATGTTGAGCTCGAGCACGTTCACGCGCGGCTCCCCGAGGACGCCCAGCGTCCGGGCCGAGGTGTGGTCCGCCACCAGCCCGCGCACCTGCGCCTCGGTCAGGTCGTTGGCGCGGGCCACCCGGGTGACCTGGAGGTCGGCGTACTGGATCGAGATGTCGGGGTCCAGCCCCGAGCCCGACGCCGTGACCGCGTCCGCCGGCACCTCGGCCGGGTCGACCCCTTCGCGCTCGGCGATGTCGGCCTTGCGCTCCTTGATCGCGGCGATCAGGTCGGGGCTCTCGGGGCCCAGGTTCGAGCCGTAGCTGTTGAGCGGGTCGTAGCCGTCGCCCGCGGCGGACGGCCGTGGCTGGAAGAGGCCGGGGTCGTCGACCAGCTGACCCAGCAGGGCCGAGCCGACCGCCTTGTCGGCATCGGTGGTGTGGGTGCCCGCAGCCGTCACGAGGGAGCCGTCGGCCCGCCATGGAAAGGCGACCTGGGCGATCCCGGTGACGACCAGCGGGTAGACGACGCCGAGCAGCAGGGTCGCCGCGACGAGCATGCGAAGGCCGGCCAGGCTGTGGCGGAAGAGTGCGTGGAGATCCTTCATGGCGGTGATCAGACTCCTGGGATGAGCGAGATGACGAGGTCGAGCAGCTTGATGCCCACGAACGGGGTGACCAGGCCGCCGACGCCGTAGATGAGCAGGTTGCGGCGCAGCAGGTCGGCGGCCGAGGACGGCGTGTAGCGCACGCCGCGCAGGGACAGGGGGATCAGCGCGACGATGACCAGCGCGTTGAAGACGACCGCGGAGAGGATGGCCGACTCCGGGCTCGACAGGTGCATGACGTTCAGGACGTCGAGCTCGGGGAACGCGACCACGAACATCGCGGGCAGGATCGCGAAGTACTTCGCGATGTCGTTGGCGATCGAGAATGTCGTGAGCGCGCCGCGGGTGATCAGCAGCTGCTTGCCGATCTCCACGATGTCGATCAGCTTGGTCGGGTCGGAGTCGAGGTCGACCATGTTGCCGGCCTCCTTGGCCGCCATCGTCCCGGTGTTCATGGCGACGCCGACGTCGGCCTGGGCGAGCGCCGGCGCGTCGTTGGTGCCGTCGCCGCACATCGCGACCATCCGGCCGCCGCCCTGCTCCTTGCGGATCAGTGCCATCTTGTCCTCGGGGGTCGCCTCCGCGAGGAAGTCGTCGACCCCCGCCTCTTCGGCGATCGCCCGGGCGGTGATGGCGTTGTCGCCGGTGATCATCACCGTACGGATACCCATCGCGCGCATCTCGTCGAAGCGCTCGCGCATGCCCGGCTTGACGACGTCCTTGAGGTGGATGACGCCGAGGATCCGGGCGGGCCGTTCGCCGACGCGCTCGGCGACCACGAGCGGTGTGCCTCCCGACGCGCTCACGCCGTCGACGAGGACGGTCAGCTCGCCGCCGGCCGTCTCCGCGGCCGGCACGCCGGTGCTGTGCGCCCACTGCGCGACGGCGCTGGCGGCACCCTTGCGGATCACCCGGTCCGGGAGGTCGATGCCGCTCATCCGGGTGGTCGCGGAGAACGCGACGAGGCTTCCCTCCTCCGGTGGTGGAGGAGGTTGCGAGGCAGCCGTCTCGAGACCGCCCTTGACGAGCGTGACGATGCTGCGTCCCTCCGGCGTCTCGTCGGCCAGTGAGGACAGCAGCGCCGCCCGGGCGATCTCGACCCCGGTGACCCCGGTGAGGGCCAGCAGCTCGGTGGCCCGCCGGTTCCCGTAGGTGATCGTCCCCGTCTTGTCGAGCAGCAGCACGTCGACGTCGCCGGCCGCCTCGACCGCACGGCCCGACATGGCCAGCACGTTGCGCCGGACCAGCCGGTCCATGCCGGCGATGCCGATGGCCGAGAGGAGCGCGCCGATCGTCGTCGGGATCAGGCAGACGAGCAACGCGGTGAGGACGACCCACGACGGGTTCGTGCCGCTGTAGTCGGCGAGGTAGTAGAGCGTGCCGACCACCACGACGAAGATCGCGGTGAGCGCGGTGAGCAGGATGTTCAGCGCGATCTCGTTCGGCGTGCGCTGGCGCTCGGAGCCCTCGACCAGGGCGATCATCCGGTCGACGAACGACTGGCCCGGCTCGGAGGTGATCCGGACGGCGATCCGGTCGGACAGCACGACCGTGCCTCCGGTGACGGCGGAGCGGTCTCCCCCCGACTCGCGGATCACCGGTGCGGACTCGCCGGTGACGGCCGACTCGTCGACCGACGCGACTCCCTCGATGACGTCGCCGTCACCGGGGATCCGCTCGCCGGCCTCGACGACCACGACGTCTCCTGCGCGCAGCGAGGTGCTCGGCACCCGGTCGACCTGGAGGGTTGCGAGGTTGCCGGTGTACTTCAGCTGGTCGCTGCTGCCGCGGACGCGGCGCGCCGTCGTCTCCTGCTGGAGCGCGCGCAGGCTGGCGGCCTGGGCCTTGCCGCGACCCTCTGCCACGGCCTCGGCGAGCGTGCCGAAGAGCACCGTCAGCCACAGCCAGAGGGCCACGCCGATGGCCAGCGTGCTCGGGTCGACCACGGCCATGATCGTGGTGGCCACGGAGCCGACTTCGACGACCAGCATCACGGGGGACCCCGCGAGCTCGCGCGGGTCGAGCTTGCGCAGGGCGGCGGGCAGAGCCTCGAGGAGCTGGCTGCCGAGGGGGCGCCGGACCGGCGCGGGGTGGTGGGTGTTCACGACAGGGACTCCACGATCGGACCGAGGACGAGCACCGGCACGTAGGTCAGACCGACCACGACCAGGGCCACGCCCGTGAGGAGGACCACGAAGAGTGGCCGGTGAGTGGGCAGGGTGCCGGCGCTGGGTGGCAGCTTCTGCCGCCCGGCGAACAAGCCGGCGAGGGCGAGGACGAAGACCATCGGCAGGAACCGGCCGAACAGCATGCACAGTCCGAGCAGCGTGTTCCAGAACGGCGTGCTCGAGGTGATCCCGGCGAACGCCGACCCGTTGTTGTTCGACGCCGACGTGACGGCGTACAAACCCTCGGAGAGGCCGTGCGGCCCGGTGTTCAGCAGGCCGGCCAGACCGTCGCTGGCGGTCAGCCCGATGGCTCCCCCGACCAGGACGAGCACCGGGGTGGTGAGCACGTAGCAGGCGACCAGGGTGACCTCACGCTGCCCGATCTTCTTGCCGAGGTACTCCGGGGTGCGCCCGACCATCAGGCCGGCGAGGAAGACCGTGACGACGGCCAGCATCAACAAGCCGTAGAGGCCCGAGCCGACCCCGCCGGGCGCGACCTCGCCGAGCATCATGTTGAAGAGGGCGACGCCGCCGCCGGGGGCAGTGAGGGAGTCGTGCATCGAGTTGACAGCTCCCGTGGAGGTGCCGGTGGTCGACGCGGCGAAGAGCGCGGACGCGGCCTCGCCGAAACGGGTCTCCTTGCCCTCCATCGCGCCGCCGGCGAGGCCCGGCGCCGTTCCGGGAGCCGCCATCTCCGCCCAGGTGAGCAGCGCGACGCCGGCACCCCACAGCGTGACCATCACGGCGAGGACGGCGCCACCCTGGCGACGGTCGCCCACCATGATCCCGAAGGCCCAGGCCATCGCGAAGGGGATGACGAGGAGCAGGAAGATCTCGAAGACGTCGGTGAGAGGGCTCGGGTTCTCGAAGGGATGGGCGGAGTTCGCGTTGTAGAAGCCACCGCCGTTGGTGCCCAGCTCCTTGATCGCCTCCTGGCTCGCCACCGGGCCGCCGGTGACGTGCTGGACCCCGCCCGCCAGCGTGTGCACGACCTGCGGTTCGAGCAGGTTCTGGACGACTCCGAGGGCGACCAGCAGGACGGCCGCGACCAGCGAGATCGGCAGCAGGACGCGGACCACGGTCCGGACCAGGTCGCTCCAGAAGTTGCCCACCCGGCCGTCCTGGAGGGAGCGGGCCAGGCCCCGGGCCAGCGCGGCGGCCACGGCCATGCCGACGCCGGCGGAGACGAAGTTCTGGACGGTCAGCCCGGACATCTGGAACAGATGACCGGTGGCGGCCTCGCCGGAGTACCACTGCCAGTCCGTGTTGGTGACGAACGAGACGGCCGTGTTCCAGGCACCGTCGGCCGGCAGTCCGGGGAAGCCGAGGGAGAGCGGCAGGTGGCTCTGAAGCCGGCCGAAGCCGTAGAGGACGAGGACGCCGGCCAGCGAGAACCCGAGCACGGACATCGCGTAGGTGCGCCAGTGCTGGTCCGCGTCGGGATCGACGCGGACCAGCCGGTACGACGCCCGCTCGACCGCGAGGTGCCGGGGCGAGGTGTAGACGTGGGCGAGGTAGCGGCCGAGGAACGGCACGGCGAGCGCCAGCGCGGCCACGAGCACCGCGACCTGGCCCAGGGCGGGGGCGAGGGAGCTCACTTGGACAACCGCCGGTCCAGGATGCCCACCAGGACGGCGAGCAGCCCGAAGGCCACGAGGGTCAGGAGCACGAAGACGAAGTCGGACACGTCCTCATTGATAGGCCCACCCAGGGCCCCGGGCAGGGGTCCTTGACGGTTCCTTGACGGTCCGTGGTCCCTTCTTGACGGCTTTCGGGGCAGCCGGGTGGATCGGTCACCACATGGACCGACGTCAGGGATGCGTCAGGATGCCCGCCCGGGTGTCAGGGATGCGTCAAGGCGCCTTCCGTCCGCGGACGCGCGGGCCTTCACTGAAGGCATGTCCAGCACGCCGCACCCGTCCCTCTGGTCGCTTCCCGGGGTGGGCTTCGCGAGCGCGGCCGGCCTCGAGCTGGCCGCCACTGCCGTGTGCCGGCAGCTCCCCGCCCCGGCCGGCGGACTCGTCCTGGTGGCCATCGGCGTCGGCGGGAGCCTGCTCCTCCCGTGGCGGTACGCCGTCGCGCTGGCGGTGACGACCTGGGCGTTCCTCACCGGCTTCGTCGTGCACGACGGCGGCCAGCTCACCTTCACGCCCGGTGACCTCCGGCACGCCGCGGCGCTCGTCGGCGCGGCAGCGCTGGTCTCGCGCGTGGCGACCCTCGCTCGCCACCGGCGCCGGGTCCGCGCTGCCGGGGCTCGACCTGACGGGTTCGCCACTGCGGGGGACACAGGAAAACGCCGCCAGGCCGAGCGACCAGGGGGCCTCGCTCGACACGGGGGTGGTCGAGCGAGGCCGCACCCCCAAGTCTCGGGGGCGGCCCGACCGCGCACCTGAGGCACAGACACCGGATTGCGTAGTGCGCACGCACTAGGCCGCGGTCACCGCCCGGGGAGCAGTCCCTCGCGGACCGCGACCGAGAGCGCCTCGAGCTTCGAGTGCGCGCCGAGCTTCGCCGACAGGTTGGCCACGTGGTTGCGCACCGTGTGCACGCTGACCGTGAGCACCTCGGCGATCGCGGCGTTCGAGAGACCCTCGGCGAGCAGGCCGAGGACCTCGCGCTCACGCTCGGTCAGCTCCTGGTGGCGGGCCCGGCCGGTCCTGTGCAGGCGGGGCAGCAGCCGCGCCAGCAGCTCCGGCGAGATCACGGCCTCGCCGGTCGCGGCGGCGCGGACCGCGGCCGTCAGCTCGGCGAGGGGGCGGGTCTTGGAGACGAAGCCGGCGGCCCCGGCCTCGATCGCGGAGACGAGGACGTGGTCGGCGGCGCTGGCCGTCAGCACGACGACCTGGATTCCGGGCCGCAGGGCGCGGAGCTCGCCGATCGCGGCCACGCCGTCGCCGTCCGGGAGGCGGTGGTCGAGCAGGACGACGTCGGGCGCCGTCGTCGCGACGAGGACCCGCGCACGCGCCAGGGTCCCGGCAACACCCACGGTCACCAGGTCGGGCTCGGCGTCCAGGACGTGGGCCAGGCTCGAGGCCAGGACCTCGTGGTCGTCGACGACCAGGACGCGGGTGACTGCGTCCTCGGACCTGCTCACCTGCTCTTCTCCTCCGGCGCCAGCGCCACGGCCCCCGTGTGCGCGCCCCCTAGTGCCAACGTACTAGACGGCTAGTACGGCGGCGGCTGCCCCTCCGGGCGACCGAGGACCAGCATGGTCCCGGGGGCAGGAGGACGCACATGACACCGATCCGGGTGGTGGTGGCCGACGACGACGACGGCGTGCGCGACGCACTCGTCGACGTGCTGTCCGCCGACCGCCGGTTCCTGGTCGTCGGCAGCGCCGCGACGGGCCACCAGGCCCTCGTCGTCGCGGCGGCCGCGCGGCCCGACGTGGTCCTCCTCGACGTCCGGATGCCGGGCGGTGGTCCCGCCGCCGCCCACGCCATGAGCGGCCTGCCGGGCCTCGGTCGGTCCGGCGCACCGCTCGTGATCGCGGTCTCCGCCGACACCGACGCCGGCACCGTCGCCGCCATGCTGCGCGCCGGGGCGGTCGGCTTCCTCGCCAAGGGGCGGCTCGGCGACCTGCCCGACCTGGTGGCACGCTGCGCCGGCGGGGAGGTCGTGCTCGCCGTCGCGAGTGCGGGGGACGCGCTGCGGGAGGTGATGCTTCCGGGGGTGGTCAGATCGGGTCGGGCCTGGCCTCGAGGTGACGGGACCGGTCCGGCTCGAAGTCGTGCTGCATTCCCCAGACCACGGCCTGGGCCCGGCGGGTGACACCGATCTTGCGGTACGCCGTACGGATGTAGGTCTTCACCGAGTTGATGCTCAGGTAGGTGCGCTCGGCGATCTCCTGGTTGCTGAGCCCCTGGGTGATCAGCGCCAGCACCTCGGCCTCGCGGTTGCTGAGCCCGTGCGTCCGCCCGGGCCAGGCGCCGGACACCGAGTCGGCACCCGCCTGGGGTGAGGGCACGACCTGCTCCCCGCGGTGCACCGCCTCGAGGGCAACCACGATCTGCTCGGCGGTCAGCGACTTGTCGAGGTAGCCCGCCACACCCAACGCGAGTGCTCGCCGGACCAGGTCGGGCTGGACGTTCCAGCTGAAGATCACGACCCGGGCCTCGCCGCCCTCGACCAGCTCGTCGAGGTTGACGCTGTCGCCCTGCACCTGGCCGAAGGTGTCGTAGAGCACCACGTCGACGTCACTCACCACCGGCATCCGGCTGTCCATCTCGACGACCTCGACGCGGTCGGCGTAGGGCTCGAGGGCGGCCGCCACCCCGGCCACGACGATCTCGTAGTCGTTGACGATCGCGATCCGGATCGCGGAGCTGCTCAGGGCCATGGTCCGACCCTAAGCCCTGCTCGCTCGACGGCGGTCAGAGACCGCCGAGGCGGATGACGGCCTCGGCCAGCTGCTCCTCGGTGATGCCCGCCCGTTCGGCGGCCTCGTGGATGCGCACGCGGGCGGTGTCGATGGCCACCGCGTGGACGGCGGCGACGAGCTGCGCCGCCTGGTCGATGGTGGAGGCACGCTGCAGCCATCGTGGCGCCTGCTCCGCCTCGCGCAGGGTGCTGAAGGAGAGGTCGGCGTTGGTGACCGCGCCCGGCGCCCAGGCCCCGAGGATCTCGGCCAGGTGGCGATGATGGCCGGCGAACGCCTGGCGGGACGCACCGTAGAGGCTCACCGCGCCGGAGATCCGGGCGTCGCCGCGCAACGGCAGCGTGAGGGTGCTGAGCACGCAGCGGGCGGCGCTGGAGAGGGCGAGCAACCGCCACGCCTCCTCGTCAAGCAGGTCGTCCTCGGCGCGCGCCACCTCCCCCGGCGGTTCCTCGTCCTGGCCGGGCTGCCGGTGCAGGGCGTCGAGGAGCGCCAGCTGCTGGTCGGAGGCGAGCAGCGTGAACGTCACGCCGTGGGCGGCCGAGACCAGGCTCATGCCGACACAGTCGGGGACGAGCGTCGCGACGCGACGTCCCATCTCGGTGAGCTCCTCGAGAAGGTCGCCGCGGTGCGCGAACGGGCCGAGCTCCTCGATCGCCCGCACTGTCTCCGGAATCGGCTGCACGCACACCTCCTGTCGAAGGGGGCGTACCCGTTGCACCGGCGCCCATTCGCCCGGGAGCTCAATGCCTGCGGAACAGGGCCGCCAGAGCCTGGCCGCCCCCGATGCACATCGTGACGACGCCCAGCTCGAGGTCGCGGCGGACCAGGTCGCGGGCCACCCGGAGCGACAGGATCGCCCCGGTCGCGCCGACCGGGTGCCCCAGCGCGATGGCTCCGCCGTAGGGGTTCACCTTCTCGGGGTCGAGCCCCGCGTCGCGGATGACCGCCACCGCCTGCGAGGCGAACGCCTCGTTCAGCTCCACGACGTCGATGTCACGGGGCGTCGTGCCAGTCTTGCTGAAGAGGCTCCGCAGGGCGAGCACCGGTGCGTAGCCCATGAGCTCGGGCTCCATCGCCGCCGTGGCCACCGCCTCGAGCGTCACCAGACCGGTGAGCCCGCGCTCGGCCACCACCGACTCCCGGGCCAGCACGACCGCCGCGGCACCGTCGTTGATGCCCGAGGCGTTCCCCGCGGTCACGGTGCCGTCGGCCGCAAAGGCCGGGCGCAGCACCGCGAGCGTCTCGACGGTCGTCTCGGGCTTCGGGTGCTGGTCCTCGGTGACCGTGACCGGCCGGCGGCCGCCGACCTCGACCGGCACGATCTCCTCCGCGAAGACGGCCCGGGCGGCCGAGGTGGCGGCCCGACGCTGTGACTCCGCCGCGAACTCGTCCTGCGCGACCCTGGAGACGTCGTACTTCTCGGCGACCCGCTCCGCGGTCACCCCCATGTGGAACCCGTGGAACGGGTCGGTCAGCATCATCACGGTGCCGTCCACGAGCGGGCGGTCTCCGAGCCGGTAGCCGTTGCGGGCCCCGAAGTCGTAGAACGGCATCCGGCTCATGGACTCGTCGCCACCCGCCAGGGCGACGTCGAGGTCATTCCAGCGCATCTCCATGGCGGCCGACCAGATGGCCTGGAGCCCGGACCCGCACAGCCGGTTGACCGTGTACGCGGGGACGCTGGTGGGCAGTCCCGCCGCGACCGCCACGCGGCGCGCGTTGTAGGCGTCCGGTCCCACCTGTCCGATGCAGCCCATCACCACCTCCTCGACGTCCGCCGCCCCGAACCCGGCCCGTTCGAGGGCCGCCCTGGTGGCGGCGGCCCCGAGCTCGTGCGCGGGCACGTCCTTGAAGACGCCCCCGAAGCTGCCGACGGGCGTCCGGGCCCCGTCGACCAGGACGATCCTGTCGTCGTTCATGCGCTCGCACCTCCCGTGATGGTGCGCACGGCTCGCCGGGCGATCGACCACCGGTGGACCTCCGAGGGACCGTCGTAGATCCGGAACGGGCGCAGCTCGCGGGCGATCCTGGCGACCGGCAGGTCCCGCGAGACGCCGAGCCCGCCGCACATCTGGGTCGACCGGTCGACCACGCGGTGCAGCGCCTCGGCCGCGAACGTCTTGGCGATCGACGTCGCCTTGGCGGCCCGGCCACCGGAGTCGAGTTCCCGGCAGGCCTCGAGCAGCAGGGCCCGGGTGGCCGCGAGGTCGATCTCGCTGTCGGCGATCAGCTGCTGCATCATGCCGAGATCGGACAGTCGCGACCCGAACGCCTCCCGCCCGGCGACGTGGGCGACCGCGACCTCGTGGGCCCGCTGGGCGGCTCCCGTCCACCGCATCACGTGGGTCATCCGGGCCGGCCCCAGCCGCACCTGGGCGTACCTGAACCCCTCGTCGACGCCGCCGAGAACCTGGCCGTCGGCGACGAAGACCCGCGTGAACGTCATCTCACAGTGGCCGCCGAGCATCGACCGGTCCACGGTCTCGATGTGCCGGAGCACCTCAACGCCCGGGCTGTCCGCGGGCACCAGGAACATGGTGGCCCCGCCGGGCTCGCCCGGTGCGCCGCTGGTGCGCGCCATGACGATGAAGAACGCCGCGCCGTCGGCCCCCGTGATGAACCACTTCCGTCCGTCCAGCACCCAGCCGTCCGGCACGCGGGTCGCCGTGGTCGCGAGCGCGGTCGGGTCGGAGCCGGCACCCGGCGCCGGCTCCGTCATGGCGAAGGCGGAGCGGACCGCACCGCGGGCCAGCGGCTCGAGGAACCGCCGGCGCTGGTCCGGGTCGGCGACCTGGTCGAGCAGATGGATGTTGCCCTCGTCCGGCGCGTTGATGTTCAGGGCGACCGGGCCGAACAGCGAGTAGCCGGCCGCCTCGAACACGGGGGCTCGGGCGACCATGCCGAGGCCGAGGCCACCGCAGTCCACGGGGGCGTGCGGCGCGAGGATCCCGCGCCGCCCCGCCTCGGCCTGCAGGCGAGTCCGCAGGCCGTCGCCGCCGGCGGCGTGGATGTCGCCGTCGAACTCATCGTCGAGCGGCAGCACCGTGGTGCGGACGAAGTCGCGGGTGGTCGCCACGAGGGCGTCGAGGTCGGTCACGTGTCTTCCTGTCTGTGTGGTGCCCGGTTGAGATCAGTAGGTGAAGAAGCCCCGGCCGGCCTTGCGGCCGAGGAGCCCGGCATCCACCATCCGCGCGAGCAGGGGCGGAGGGGCGAAGAGAGGTTCCTTGAACTCCTGGTACAGCGAGTCGGCCACGGCCTTCGTCGTGTCCAGGCCGATCAGGTCGGCAAGGGCAAGCGGTCCCTGCGGGTGGGCTGCTCCGCGCACGAGCCCCTGGTCGATGTCCGCGGCCGTCGCGAAGCCGGACTCCAGCATCCGGATCGCGGACAGGATGAAGGGCACCAGCAGCGAGTTGACGATGAAGCCCGCGCGGTCCGGGCAGTCGATGGCGTGCTTGCCCAGGTCCCCCTCGACGAAGGCCCGGGCGCGCGCGGTCACGGCGGGGTCGGTCATCAGGCTGGGGACGAGCTCCACCAGCGACAGGACGGGGACCGGGTTGAAGAAGTGGATGCCCAGCACGTGGCTGGGGCGCTTCGTGGCGACGGCCAGCTTCATGATCGGGATCGACGACGTGTTCGACGCCAGCACGGCCTCGGGACTCGTGACGATCCCGTCGAGACGCCGGAACAGCTCGGTCTTCACGTGCTCGTCCTCGACGATCGCCTCCACCACGAGATCGCGGTCGTGGAGCGCCCCGAGGTCGGAGACCAGGGTGACCCGGCTCAGCACCGCGGCCGCGTCGGCGATCTTGCCGCGCTCCTGTGCGCGCTCCAGTGAGCGCTCGAGGCGCTCCCGGCCCGCGGCGGCGAGCTCGGCCGTGGACTCGTGGACGACGACGTCGATCCCCGCCCGGGCCGTGACCTCGGCGATCCCGGCCCCCATCAGGCCGCATCCGACCACTCCCACCAGCATGTGCCCCTCCGTCCGCATCCGTCTTTCGCTGCCCCGGTCCCCGCCGCCGCGCTCCCCGGCCCGGCGGCTAGCCGGACGGCGGCCGCGCGGGGCTCGCGAGCTCCGTCGCCCGCATCCCCCCGGCCAGGGCGATGACCGCGCGGTTCGAGTCCTGCCATGGTTCCGCCGTGTCCAGCGGGCCCCGGGCGTTGACGAGCACGACCTCGTCCACGAGACCGTCGTACCTGGCGAGGGCGGCCCGGGAGGCCGCCGGGTCCCCGGCGACCGCGAGCGTGTCGACCAGCTCGTCGGGCACCGCGGCCACGGCCTCCCGCCAGCGACCTTCGGGGACCAGCCGGGCGAGGGCGTCGACGGTGCTCGCGAAGCCCTGCTCGCGCATCGCGAACTCGTAGTAGGGGTGCGGCAGCGGCGAGAACAGCGCGCACACCATCCGGCGTACGGCGGCGCGAGCGGCCTCGCGGTCCTCGTCGACCGCCACCGACACGCCCAGGGTCACCCGCAGCAGGGCGGGGTCCCGCCCGGCCGCCTCGGCGGCGGCGCGGAACTGGGGCAGCACCACCGCCGCGACATGCTCCGGTGAGTGGAGGACGCCGAGCGCAACCCCGTCGGCATGCCGGCCGGCCGTGCGCAGCATGGCCGGCTGGACCCCGGCCAGCAGGACAGGCACGTGGATCGGCGGCGTCGTCGGCAGCCATGGCCCCATCCGGAGGAGCTCGCCCTCGAAGCGCACCTCCTGACCCGGCTCCGCGGCCAGCATCCGGCGCAGGATGGTGAGGTACTCCGCCATCCGCGTAGCCGGGCGTTGCGCCTCGACGCCGTGGATCTCCTCGTTGAGGTGCCGGTTGCCGGCCGCCACGCAGAGCGTGAGCCGGCCGCCGGCGAGCGCGGCGAGGTCGATCGCGGTGAGGGCGGTGAGACCCGCGGAGCGGGCGTAGGCGTTGACGGCGTACGGCCCGAAGCGGATCACGGAGGTGCCCGCCGCGATCGCGGCGAGCGGGACCGTGGCCGTGCGGACCGCCTCCACCGCGTAGACCGCGTCCACGCCGGCGGCCTCGGCCTCCTGCGCGAGGGTCACGACGTCGCGGACGGAGAGACCCGCGTCCGGCAGCGCGACCCCGACGTCCATGGTCATCGTCCGGTGAAGACGGGGTTGCGGCGTTCCAGGAACGCGGTCAACGCCTCGCGCATGTCCTGCGTCTGCGCGGTCAGCGCCTGGTTGCGGTTCTCGAGCTCGATCCCCAGGTCCAGGCTCGCGGCACCCAGGTTCGCCCGGACCGCCTGCTTGGTCAGCCGCACGCCCAGCGGGCTGTTGGCGATGATCGCGGCGGCCAGCTCGAGGGCGGCGGGGAGCAGCTCGTCGGGCTCGCAGACGCGGTTGACGAGGCCGATGCGTTGCGCTTCGTCCGGCAGCACGAAGCGGCCCGTGAGGAGCAGCTCGTTGGCCACCCCCAGCCCGACGATCCGCGGCAGCAGCCAGGAGCTGCCCATGTCGCCGCCCGTGAGCCCCACGCGGATGAAGGCGGCGTTGAACCGGGCGGCGGTGGACGCGACTCGCAGGTCGCACGCCAGGGCGAGCGAGAATCCGGCACCGGCCGCCGGGCCGTTGACCGCGGCGATGACGGGAGCGGTGAGCCGCGCCAGCGCCAGCGAGGCGCCGGCCCACTTCTCCTGACCGCGCAGAAACTCGTAGGGGGACATCTCGAGCAGCGCGCCGACCGCCTCCAGGTCCAGGCCCGCGCAGAAGCCGGGACCGGAGCCCGTGAGGACGACGACCCGGACCTCAGGGTCACCCTCCACTGCGTGGCACAGGGTGGTCAGGTCGTCGAACATCCCGAACGTCAGCGCGTTGTACTTCGCCGCCCGGTCGAGCGTCACCTGGAGCACGCCGTCGGCGGGCCGCTCGACGAGGAGGTGCTCGAAGCTGGGCAGGGTCATCACGGTTCCTTCGGCTGCCGTCACGGCGCTGTGCCGTCGGGGATGAGGGTCTGTCGGTAGCGGCGCATGCCGGAGAGCCACCGGTCGTGGTCGGAGGCCTTGGCGCGGAACATGTCGAGGACCTCGGGATGGGGGACGGCGAGGAAGTGGCCGTGCTCGATCGCGTCCACCAGGACGTCGGCGACGAAGGCGGGCTCCAGCACCACGCCCGCGCTCGTCACGGCCGCCATGCCCAGCCGGGCCTCGGCGTCCTCGCTGCCGGAGGCCGACTCCACCATGGGGGTGCGTACCCCCATCGGACACAGGCAGCAGACCTGCACGCCGCGATCGCCGTACGTCGCGGCGAGCCACTCCGCGAAGCCCACGGCGGCGTGCTTGGTTGTGGAGTAGACGGGCGAGCCGATCTGGGTGAGCAGGCCGGCGGCGGACGCCGTGACGGCGAAGCAGCCACCGGTCGCCGACTCCTGCCAGAGCGGGACGAGCACCCGTGCGGCCCGCACGTGCGCCATCACGTTGACCTCCCACGACGCCGCCCACTCGTCCTCGGCCGCCTCGAGCCCGAACCCGCGGAAGACACCGGCGTTCGCGACGTAGACGTCGACCGACCCGAAGCGCTGAATGGCCAGCCGGACCAGGGCCTCGATGGTCTCCGCGTCGGCGGCGTCACCGGCCAGGTTCGCGACCTGGCCGGGGTGTCGGGCGTCGAGGTCGCGGGCGGTGAGCTCCAGAGGCAGGGGTGCCAGGTCGCTCAGCGTCACGCGTGCGCCCCGCGCGAGGGCGCGGTCGGCGATCGCCGCCCCTATCCCGCCTGCCGCGCCGGTGACGATCACGGACTTGCCCCTGAGGTCCATCGTCACCGGATCCAGCGGGCGGGACGAGTGGGCTCAGCCACCGGTGAACAGGGGCGGTCGGCGCTCGACGAACGCGGCCACGCCCTCGTGGACGTCCGCGCTGTCGTTGGCGATGTCGACGGCGTACTCCGCGTCGCCGAGGGCGTCGTCGAACGTCTGCGACCGGCCGCGCCGCATCATCCGCTTCGCCAGACGCACCGCCAGCGGAGCCTGTGCGGCCAACTGGGCGGCCAGCTCGTCGCCCCGGGCGGCGAGGTCGTCGTCGGGCACGACCTCGGACACCAGTCCCAGGCGCAGGGCCTCCTCCGCGTCGTACAGCTCACCGAGCAGGGTCATCCGCAGGGCGGCCTCGTGGCCCATCACCCGCGGGAAGATCCAGGCTCCTCCCTCGTCGGGAAGCAGTCCGAAGCGACCGCTGGTGTCACCCAGCCGGGCGCTCGCGCCGGCGATGCGGAAGTCGCAGAGCAGGGCGAGCGTCAGCCCCCCGGCGACGGCGACACCGTTGACGAGGGCGATGGTCGGCTTGTCGAGGCCGTACAGCAGCCGGTTGACGGCATGCATGCCCTCGCGCATCACCATGGCGTGACCGAGCTGGCGGGTCTCCCCCTCCTCGGCCTCCTCGGCTGAGCGGATGTCGCCGCCCGCGCTGAAGGCGCGACCCGCACCCGTCAGCACCAGGACCCGGTCCTCGTCGCAGCGCTGGTAGTCGACGAGTTCCGCGGCGAGCTCGCGACACATGCTCGAGTCGTAGGCGTTCAGCACCTGGGGGCGGTTCAACGTCACCCAACGGACCCGGTCGTGGCGCTGGACCTCAATGCTCTGGTACGTCATCTCGCCTCGCTGTCCGGCGCCGGGTGCGCCCTCATCACGTTAATTGACATCGACGTCAATTTCAAGTGTTGGGGTACACTGTGGACCGTCCATTAGGGTGACTCGCCGAACGACCGAGGAGGTTCCGTGGCACGCACTCCCAGCACCGACGACGTGGCGCCGGCTTCGCCGCTGACCCCGCGCGCGCGGCGCACCAAGGCCGCCCTGCTGGCGTCCGCGCGCACGGTGTTCGAGCGGGACGGCTTCCACAACGCCCGGATCACGGACATCGCGGACGGCGCGAAGGTCTCGCACGGCACCTTCTACACCTACTTCGACGGCAAGGAGACGATCTTCCTGGCCCTCGTCGACGGGATGATCGCCGACCTCTTCCACGATCGGCCCGAACAGGTGGCCCCGGCCGACGAGTCGGTGCCCACGGCCTACGAGCGTCTCGAGCGGACCAACCGCGAGTACCTCAAGGTCTACCGCGACAACGGGCGGATCATCTCGATCTGGGAGGAGCTGGCGACCTTCAACGAGGGAGCCGCCGAGCGACTCCGGCTCGGCATGGAGAGGTTCGTGTCCCGCAGCGAGCGCCAGATCGCCCGGCTGCAGGCCGAGGGCCGCGCGGACACCCGCCTCGACCCGAGGTACGCCGCCCGCGCCCTCACGAGCATGGTGCACCGCTTCGCCTACACGTGGTTCGGGCAGGGCGAGTCCTACGACTTCGAGACCGCCGTCGAGAACCTCACCCGGCTGTGGGCGAACGCGCTGCAGATGGACGAGCAGCACTGACACCCGCCGGACCCCTCACTCGGTGGCGACCGAGATCGCACCGAGCTGCGTCTGGGTCAGGCTGGTGCGCTCCACCCTGCCCAGTGACACCACCAGCCCGCGATCGGCCAGCCTGGCGGCGAAGGCGGTGTTCTGCTCGAGCAGCAGGATCGTCACGCCGGTGTCCACACGCAGCTGGCCGAGGAACCTGGTCACGGTCGTGATCGCCGTCGGCGAGAGCCCGAGGGAGGGCTCGTCGAGCACGAGCAGGCGCGGGCGCGCCATCAGCGCGCGGGCGATGGCCAGCAGCTGCTGCTCACCGCCGCTCAGCAGGCCGGCCCTGACCCGGGCGCGCTCCGCGAGCCGCGGGACGAGGTCGTACATCACGTCCCGCTGGGTCCGCCAGTCCCCGAGACGGCGCTGGGTGAAGGCCCCGACCTTGAGGTTCTCCTCAACCGTGAGCTGGGGGAAGACCATCCGACCCTCGGGGACGTAGAGCGCGCCTCGGCGGGCCGCGTCGGCACCCACCGGCTGTCCGGTGAGCTCCACGGACCCGCCCGAGACGTGCACGAGTCCGGTCACCGCCTTGCCGAGGGTGCTCTTGCCGGCGCCGTTGGCGCCGACCACTGCCACGCACTCGCCCTCGGCGACGTCGAGGGAGATGTCGGCGACCGCGATCGCCTTGCCGAAGGTGACCGACAGCCGACGGACCGAGAGGAACGGGGCTTCGATGGTCATGATAGGTAGGCCTCCACGAGGTCGTTCCGGGCGCCGAGCTCCTCGGGGGACCCCTCCGCCACCTTGCGGCCCGCGTCCAGGACGAGCAGGCGGTCGACGAGTGCGCGCGTACGACGGATGTCGTGCTCGATGAGGCAGATCGTGGTGCCCTCGGTGTGCACGCGGCGGATCATCTCCACCACGTGGTCGCGGTCCTCGGTGGCCAGCCCCGCCAGTGGTTCGTCCAGGAGGAGGACCCGCGGCTCCCGGACGATCGCCACGGCGATGCCGACGAGCTTGCGGGTGGCGAGGGAGCAGTCCTTGACCGCGATGTCCCAGGAGCCGTCGAGGGACAGCAGTGCCCCGGCCTGCTCGATGCGCCCCTCGTGGCGACCGCGGGTCGCGAGGACGAGGTTCTGGCGCACCGTCAGGTCGCCGAACCCGCCGACGTTCTGGAAGGTGCGCACCATGCCGAGCCGGGCGACGCGGTGCGGCCGGACGCCGTCGATGCGCGAGCCGCCGAGCAGCACGGTGCCGGTCGTCGGACGCATGAAGCCGCTGGTCACGTTGAAGAGGGTGGTCTTGCCGGCGCCGTTCGGACCGATCACGCCCACGCACTCGCCCTCGCCGACCACCATGTCGACGTCGCTGAGGATCTGGACGCCGCCGATGCGCACGGACACGTCGCGCAGCTCGAGCACCGGTGTCGTCATGCTGCCCTCCTCAGGACGGGTAGGCGATCGGTCGCGCGCCGCGCCAGCCCGGCGATGCCCCGGGGTTCGACGAGGGCGATGATCGCAAGCGCGCCACCGACCATCGCGATCCGGACCGTCGGCTCCAGCTCGAAGTACAGCGGCGCGACCATCAGAAGCAGCACCCCCGCCAGGGCGCCGCCCACCGAGCGCAGCCCCCCGACGATCAGCAGGCTGAGCAGGAAGATCGACTCCGTCGTGCCCATGGAGTCCGGGCCGATGTAGCCCACCATCGGCGCCCACATGACCCCCACCGCCGCAGCCAGGCCGGACGCGATCGCGAAGATCAGGGTCTTGTAGACGACCGGGTTGAAGCCCAGGCCGCGGGCCGCGTTCTCGTCGTCACGGATCGCCGTGAGTCGAAGGCCCAGGTGGGAGCTGCGCACCCAGACCACGCTCAGCATCACCATCACGAAGACCGCGACCAGCCACAGGGAGTAGTAGCGGTAGATGCTGAAGCCGAACGGCATCTCGTCCCCCACGCCCCAGGTGACCGTCAGGCCCTGCGTGCCGCCGAGTAGCTCGGGGGACTTGCTGATGATCTGCACCATCAGCTCGCCGATCGCAAAGGTGACCACCGCGAACGACATCCCCGCGGTCCGTCCGACGACCGGAAAGCCGATCACGGCGGCGACGAGGGCGCAGGCCACGATCGCCACGCCGCCCGCCAGCGGGAGCGGCCAGCCGGCCTCCTGGTTGAGCACCACCGACGCGTACCCCCCGGCCCCGAAGAACGCCGCGTGGCCAGCCGGCAGCAGGTTCAGGTCGCCCACCATCAGGTCGAGGCTCAGCACCAGGGCGCCGTACGCGAGGAAGGTGTTCATGAGCAGCACCCGGTTGTCCGGGACCGCGGAGGCGATCGCGACCAGGCCGACACCGAGGAGCAGGGCGATGCCGGAGCGGCGCAGGGCGGTCGCTCTCATCCGGCCCGGACCACCTTGCGGTTGAACAGCCCCTGCGGCAGCGCCAGCAGGACGACGACCATCAGGGAGTACGTGTAGACGCTGGTCATCGAGGGATCGATGTAGCGGCTCGTCAGTGCCTCGACGATGCCGAGGAGGAGCGCCGCCATCAGCACGCCCTCGGGCGAGCCGAGGCCGCCGATGATGGCGACCACGAACCCGGTGAGGAGGTAGCTCACCCCGATCGCCGGGGTCACCGGCGAGACCGACGCGATGCACATGCCGGCCACGGCCGCCAGGACCGCCGCCACCAGGAAGGCGTAGAGCCCCACCCGCTTGGCCGAGAGCCCCAGGGTGGACGCCGCGAACCGGTCGTCGCCGGTGGCCCGCAGCGCGAGCCCGACCCACGTCCGCTTCAGCGCGATCGCGGCCACCGTGACCAGCGCGGCAGTCGTGATGATCACGACCACGCGCGACCAGGCGATCTGCTCGCCGCCCAGGAGGGCGAGCGTCCCGTCGACCCGGGGCCCGTTGCGCGGGATCGACGAGAAGAGCTCGAGGAAGATGTTCTCGGTGAAGAGCAGCAGGCCGAGCGAGAACGCCAGGCCCTGCAGGTGGTTGCCGATCGTGAAGACGAAGCCGAGCAGATAGACGAGCGCGCCGAGCGCGACCGCGACGAGCAGCGCCAGCGGGATCGCGGCGGCGGTCCCCACCATCGTCGAGAACCCGATGAGGGCGAACGCCCCGATCGTCACGAACTCGCCGTGCGCGAAGTTGAGGATGTGGGTCACCCCGAAGGTGATCGTGAGGCCGAGGCCCACGAGCGTGTACAGACCCGCCTGCATGATGCCGAGCAGCAGGGTCAGCAGGAGCTCACTCACGACGCCTCCAGGATTCGCTTGACCTCGAAGCGCTGCAGCTTGCCCATCGAGTTGCGCGGAAGCTCGTCCACCACCACGAGGTCTCGAGGGGCCTTGTAGTCCGCGAGCCGGGTGCGGCAGAACGTGCGCAGGTCGGTCCGGGAGAGCGACTGACCGGTCTCGGTGACGACGACCGCGACGATCTCCTCGCCCCAGCGGTCGCTCGGGCGGCCGATCACCACGCACTCGTGGACCGCGGGGTGCTGCAGGACGACCTGCTCGACCTCGGCGGCATAGACGTTCTCACCACCGCTGATCATCATCCCGTGCAGACGGTCGACGATCCGCAGGCGGCCGTCCTCGTCGAAGCTCCCGACGTCGCCGGACATGATCCAGGGCCCTCGTCGGGTGTTGGCGCCGACCGTGGACGGCGAGAGGTAGCCGACGGAGCTGGCGATGGTGCGGATGCCGACCTCGCCACGCTCACCGGGGCCGCACGGCTCGCCGTCGGCGTCGAACACGGCGACGTCGGAGCCGATCGTGGCGAACCCGACCGTCCCGCGGCGCACGGTGTCGCGGAACTTGACCTCCATGGTGGCGAACCCGGCCTCCGTCCAGCCGTAGGTCTCCTGGATCGTGGCGTTCGGGAACATGTCGAACATGTCCTCGACGAGGTCCGGGGAGGTGGCCGCCCCCGACGTCATGATGGAGCGCGCGGTCCGCATCGGCTCCCGGCCGTTGGCGACCCAGTGGTCGTGGATCATCAGGGACATCGACGGCACGAGGAACGCGAACGTCGCGCCCCCGGAGAACTCGTCGTACGCCGCGGCGCCGGTGAAGCTCGGCATGATCCGGACCTCGCCACCCATCAGCCAGGTGGCGATGGCGAAGCTCGAGTAGGACATGTGGAAGAGCGGGCCCGGCACCAGCGTCCGCTCGTCCCACTGGATGCGCAGCTGCCATCCCCACCGCATGGTGTTCACGATCCAGTCGTCGTTGCGGACCGCGGCACCCTTGGGCAGCCCGGTCGTCCCGGACGTGTAGAACACGACCGCGACCCGGTCACCCCGCGTCGCGTCGGCGACGAGGTCGCGGCCGGAGGGACCGGCCGCCACCGCGTCCGCGTCGACCACGCTGACACCGGGCCCGGCGATGCGCCGGGCCACCTCGACGTACGGACCCGACGCCAGGACCACGCGGGCTCCCGAGTCGCCCAGGATGTGCTGCAGCTCGCCGTCGGCGAGGCGGATGTTGAGCGGCACCGCGCCGACGCCGGCCACCTGGCAGGCCAGGTAGGCGGCGAGGGCGTCGAGCCCGTTCGGGAGCAGCGTGGCAACCATGGCGCCGTGCGGACCTTCGGGGGCGCCCGCCAGTGCGTCGGCCAGGTCGCCGATCCGGTCCCACACCTGGGCGTAGGTGTGGGACCGCGGCTCCTCGCCCAGAACGGTCGCCGCCACGTGGTGGGGCTTGGAACGGGCCATCATGCCCACCATCTCGGCCAGGGTGTAGTCCATCGGTCACTCGCCGCCGAAGGTGATGACCTCGCCCTGACCGTCGCGCAGGATGCCCAGGCCCATCGGGCTGGTGTTGAGGCCCTCGTCGTCGAACGACAGCGGCACCACGCCCTCGTAGCTCGAGCCGCGCAGTGCGTCCGAGATCGCATCGACGTCGGTCGTCGTGCCGGCCTCCTGCATGGCCTGGATGAGCATGCCCACGTAGTCGTAGTGGACGAAGGGGAAGTAGGTCATCCGGCCGTCCGGGATGCTGAACGCGTCGGAGAACTTGTCGACGAACGCCTGCTGCTCGTCGTTGGCGGGGTACAGCGGGTCGGCGCCGAGCACCAGCCAGGTGTAGTCCTGCAGGTCGTCGCTGCGGTCGACCCCGGGCTGGGCCGAGATCCCGCGGGTGATGAACACCGGCGGCAGCCCGGCCTCGGCGGCAGCGTCCATGATCCCGGCGGCCGCGCTGTCGTTGTTGTAGCCGATGAAGACGCCCTGCGCGCTGTCGTCGATCCGCTGCACGATCGGGGCGAAGTTGGTGGTGGTGGCGGCGTAGTACTCGGTCTGGGTGACCTCGACCCCGGCCTCCTCGAAGGCGGCGGTGTAGCCCTCGGCGAGTGCCTTGCCGGTGTCGTCGTCGGTCATCAGCATCGCGATGCTGGTGACGTCCGGCAGCTGCTCGGCGACCGCGGGGATGTAACCCTCGTTGACCATCTTCACGTCGGTCGGGGCGAGCCGGAAGAACGGCTCGTCCTTGCCGGCGTACGCGTCCATCCCGGTCGAGACCGAGAACTGCATGACGTCGCCGGCCCGCTGGACCGCGGTCGCGGCCGGTGGCACGGCGGCGGCAAGGTCGGGCCCGAAGATGAACTTGGCCTCGAAGCCGGTGATCAGCTCCTGGGCGAGCGAGGCGGCGTTGTTGGGGTCGCTCGCGAGGTCGGTCGCCTTGTACTCGATCGTGCAGGACTTGCCGTCGACCTCGAAGCCCTCCTCGTTGGCGTCCTGGATGGCGAGGTCGATGGCCCTCTCGCCGTCCGAGCCGAACGCCGAGGCGGCGCCGGTCTGGCTGAAGATGCCGCCGATCTTGACGACGCAGTCGCCGTCGGACGAGGCGTCGTCGGACCCGCCGCCGCAGGCCGAAAGGGTGCCGAGGACGAGAACGCTGAGCGACGCGAGAGCGAAGGACTTCTTGGGCACGGGAGCTCCTGGAGGGCGTTGCGCGTCGGACGACGCGACCTTGGGCGTGATCCCAGCAGAAAATGACGTTGACGTCAACTTCAAGATAAGACGAGGGTCTCGGGCGTCCGTCAGCGACCGGAGAAGACGGGGGCCCGTTTGGCGAGGAAGGCGGCCGCGGCCTCGGCGCAGTCCTGCGAGGCGGTGGTGGTCGCCTGGCGATGCGCCTCGGCGTCGAGCAGCTCGGAGAAGGTCGCCGTCTCCGCGTCGTTGAGGTTGGCCTTGATGCCGGCCATCGCCAGCGGCGCCTGAGCGGCCAGCTGGGTGGCCAGCTCCAGCGTGCGCTCGCGGAACAGCGCGTCCGGGACGACCTCGGAGACGAGGCCGATCTCGAGAGCCCGATCCGCGCGGATTTTCGGGTTGAGCAGGTAGAGTTCCCGGGCCCGGCCGGCGCCGACGATGCGGGGCAGGGTCCAGGTCCCGCCGAAGTCGCCGGTCAGGCCGGCCGACGCGAACGAGGTGCGGAAGACGGCACTCTCCGCGGCGATCCGCAGGTCCGCCGCGCACGCCCAGGACAGCCCCGCCCCGGCACACGGACCGTTCACGGCGGCGAGGGTCGGCTTGGGCATCTGGTGCAGCAGCAGGCTGCTCTCGTGCAGGCCGCGCAGGTCGACCTCCTCGGCCTCCACGTCCACCTCGGAGGAGATCTCGTCGATCTCGCCCAGGTCTCCCCCGGCGCAGAAGCCGCGGCCCACCCCGGTGAGCACGACACAACGCACGGCCTCGTCGGCCGCGGCCTGCTCCAGCACCGGGATCAGGTCGGAGACGAGCGACTTCGTCATCGCATTGAGCCGGCTGGGGCGGTTCAGCTCGACCACCAGCACGGCACCATGGCGAGCGGAGAGGACCT